>JBFIHN010000129.1:0-8642 GCA_041601775.1 Acidimicrobiales bacterium | reverse complement strand
GCTGCGAGGCCGGGCACGAGGCCGTCGTCGTCGGCGATGCCGAGTGCCGCGAGGAGTTCGCCCTCGTGGTCCGACGCGAACGTGATGTCGAGACCGACCCGCTTCCGCATCGCCTCGGACTGTGCCGCGTCGTCGACGCTGACCGCGATCACCTCGACCTCGCGGTCCAGGATCTCCTGATAGTGGTCGCGGAGCTCGAGCAGCTCGGTGGTGCAGAAGGGACACCAGCCGCCGCGGTAGGTCAGCACGACGATCCTGCGGCCCCGGAGGTCCTCGAGCGCGATGGTCCCGCCCGTCGATGTCGGGAGCGCGAAGTCCGGGAACGGTGCACCGACTGCCAGCTGATCGACGCCCCGGTCGAGCGAGGAGTACCGACGCAGGTACCAGAACGCCAGGCCCGGTCCCGCCGCCGCGCCCGCGACCGACGCGAGACGGCCGAGCCCGCGCTGGGTGCCCGCAGCCCGCAGCCCGAAGAGGGCGGCGACAGCAGCCGTGCCCCACACCTCGGGTGGGTCCGATCGATACGTCCGTCGCATCGAGGACGACAGGACGTACCCGCCCAGTGCGAGACCCGTCAGGACGGCCGGTCGGAGTGGGCGGGGCAGGGGATTGCGCATGGTGGACCCAACCCGCTGCACCACCGCAGGATTCCGGTGGGCCATCATGCGGTCGTGCCGACCATCCGATCGCCGCTTCCCCGGTTCGCCACGGCGTCCGCGATCGGCGCGTCGGTCACGGCCGCCACCACCTTCTTGCCGTGGGCCTCGTCGGGCGCGCGCACACGCTCGAGCTACGACGTCGTCGACGTGGCCGTCCGCGCCGGCGTGCTGTCGTCGACGAACGAGGACCTCACCGTCGTCTGGTACCTCATCCCGCTGTTGTGCGGGCTCATGCTCGTGGGCGCTGCATGGCGTTCCACCATTCTCGTCGGCTCGACCGCAGGTACGATCGGGGTCATCGCAGTCGCCGGCGGATGGCTGGTGGCGAGATCCCCGCTGGGTGTCGAACCCGGCCTGATCCTCGCCGTCGGAGTCGGCGCTGCCACGGCCGGAACGGCCATCGGCACCCTGATCACGACAACGAGGCGGAGAACGTGAGCGACCAGTTCGGACCCAACGGCGACGACGCACCCAGCGGGGCCACCCCTCCGCCCCCGCCCCCTCCACCGCAGCAGCCGGTCGAGCCGGTCCTGACCCTCGACAGCGAGTCCGAGGTGACGTCGTCTGGTGGGTTCGGTGGTCGAGCCGTGGCCGGCATCGTCGGGGCGCTCCTGCTCGTCGGCGGCACCGTCTTCGCAGTGACCCAGCTCGGATCGTCGGGACCGGGCTCCGCCGAGGAAGCCGTGGCCGGCCTCATCGACGCCGCCGGCGACGAGGACCTCCTCGGCGTCATGGCCGCCCTCGATCCCGGTGAACGTGACGCACTCCGCGGTCCGGTCGAAGACCTGTTCGGCGAACTCGAGCGCCTCGAGGTGCTCGACGACTCGTTCGATCTCGGCGGCATCGACGGCATCGACCTCGAGTTCGCCGACGTCACCTACCGCACCGAACCCGTGCGCGAGGGCCTGGCACGCGTCTACGTGACCGGCGGGACCGTGACCACGAGCGTCGACTCCGACGAGCTCCCCATCGGCGACTTCATCTCCGACACGGTCGAGCGTTTCGGTGGAGAGGTCAGCGGCTTCCAGGAGTCCAACACCAGCGACATCTTCGACGATGACGTCTTCCTGGTCGCCCGCGCCGGCGACGACGGCTGGCGCGTCAGCATCGGATACACCCTCGCCGAGGTGGCCCGCCTCGAGTCGGGTCAACCGCTGCCGACCGTGGGGATCGAGCCCGTCGGGGCCGACTCCCCGGAGGCCGCGGTCGAGGGCATGGTCGACGCCCTGGTCGATCTCGACCTCCGCGACGTCGTCGCCCGCCTGTCGCCGGCCGAGTTCGCGGCCCTGCAGGACTATGCCGACCTCTTCCTCGCCGAGGCCCAGAGCGGGGCGGACGAGGCCACGGACGGCTTCGACGTGACCGTCGACGAGCTGACCCTGCGCGCCGACACGTCGGGCGACACGGCGACCGTCTTCGTCGACGCCGTGGCGGTGACCGTCGACGCCGACGGCGAACAGTTCTCGGCGTCGTTCGACGGCGAGTGCCTCTCGATCGACGGTGAGGGTGAGGAGTTCGACGAATCCCCGTTCGCCGACGGCCCCGTGTGCACGGAGGATCTGGAGGGGCTCAGCAACGACCTCTTCGACGGCGGGTTCGACCTCGGCTTCGACACCGGGCTGGACGGCGACCCGATCGAGTTCCCCGAGATCGACACGCCCGAGATCGGGATCACGACGCAGCGAGTCGACGGCGAGTGGTTCGTCGCCCCGGTCGCGAGCGGTCTCGATGCCATGGTGAGCGGCCTCGAAGTCCTCGAGCGAAGCCACCTCGACGCCCTCGTCGACATGGTCGAGCAGTTCTTCGCCGGCTTCGAGGAGTCGTTCGAGGACGGATTCGGCGACTTCGAGGAGTACGAGTACGACGAGTACGACGAACAGTTCCCCGGCGAGTCCTTCCCGACCACGACCACCATCGCCGGGACACAGGGCGGGATCATCGACGAGGCCGCCCTCGACGAGTTGCTGATCGCCTACGCCGGCGACCAGTCGACCGCGGCGTGCATCCGGGCCGAGCTCACGCTCGTCGACCCGTGGCTCGTCGCCGAACTCGTCGACTCGTACATCTACGACTACGAGCCGAGCCTCGAGGCCCAGGACGTGTTCTTCGCCGCTGCGGACGCCTGTTTCTGACCGTTCCGACGACTCGCTTTCTGACACCGCGTCAGATCCTGCAAGACTCCCTTCCATGACAGGCATCTGTGAGGGACGAGTCGTGATCGTGACCGGCGCAGGCCGGGGTATCGGCCGCAGCCACGCACTGGAGTTCGCCCGCCAGGGCGCCAGGGTCGTGGTCAACGATCTCGGCGTCCAACTCGACGGCAGCGATGCACGCGGGACCAGCGACGCCGCGGCCGAGGTCGTGGCCGAGATCGAAGCCATGGGCGGCCAGGCCGTGGCCAACGGTGACGACGTCGCCGACTGGGCCGGGGCCGAGCGCATGGTCCAGACCGCGATCGAGACCTTCGGGTCGATCGACACCGTGGTCAACAACGCCGGATTCGTGCGCGACCGGATGTTCGCCAACGCCACCGAGGACGAGTGGGATGCCGTCGTGCGGGTCCACCTCAAGGGCCACTTCTGCGTCTCGCGGATGGCCGCGGCCTGGTGGCGCTCCGAGGCCAAGGAGGGGCGCGAGACCAAGGGCCGGATCGTCAACACGTCGTCGGGCGCCGGCCTCCTCGGCTCGATCGGCCAGGCGGCCTACTCCGCCGCCAAGGCCGGCATCGTCGGGCTCACGCTCGTCCAGGCAGCCGAGCTCGGCCGCTACGGGGCCGCCGCCAACGCCATCGCTCCCGTGGCCCGGACCCGCATGACCGAGGACGTGTTCGCCGGCGACATGGCGGCCCCCGAGTCGGGCTTCGACGCCAAGTCGCCAGACAACGTCGCGCCGCTGGTCGTCTGGTTGGGTTCGGATCAGGCCTCGGTCAACGGTCGCGTCTTCGAGATCGACGGCGGCCAGCTCACCCTCATGGACGGATTCCGCCACGGCCCGATGATCGACAAGGGCGACCGCTGGGACCCGGCCGAACTCGGCGCTGTGATCGACGACCTCACCGGGAAGATCGACCCCCCAGAACCCGTGTACGGCGCGTCCTGACGGACTGACAGACTCCCCGGCGTGATCGCACTCCCCCGGGGCTTCCACGCCCACGTCGCCAACATCGGTATCAAGGACGACACCGACGACTTCGCGGTCATCGCCGCCGATGCTCCCTGTGCAGCGAGCGCGGTGTTCACGAAGTCCCGCTTCGCCGGACCGAGCGTGACCGTGTCCCGTGCCCACGCAGCCGACGGGTCGCTGCGCGCGATCGCCGTGATCTCCAAGAACGCCAACGTCGCCACCGGCCTCGGCGGCCACGCCGATGCCGTCGAGGTCGCCGAGGGCGTCGCCACGGCCATCGGATGCCTCCCGTCCGAGGTGCTCGTCGCCTCGACCGGGGTGATCGGCCGGCGCTACCCGATGGATCGCGTCCGGGCACACCTCTCGCAGCTGTCGACACCCGAGGGCACCGACGCCGGGGCGGTCGCCTCCGCGATCATGACCACGGACACCCACCCGAAGACCGCCACGGCCACGGTCGGCGCCGCCACCATCGTCGGCATCGCCAAGGGCGTCGGCATGATCGAGCCCGACATGGCCACCATGCTCGCCTTCGTGCTGACCGATGCCGACGTCCCCCGAGCCGAGCTCGACCAGCGTTTCCGGGCCGTGGTCGACCGCACGTTCAACTGCGTCTCGGTGGACACGGACACCTCGACGTCCGACACCGCTGCCGTGCTCGCCTCGGGCGAGGCGGGAGCCGTCGACGGCGACGAGTTCGAGGCCGCGCTCGAAGCCGTGTGCCTCGAGTTGACCCGTCAGCTGGCCAGCGACGGCGAGGGGGCCGAGACGCTGATCGTCGTCACCGTCGACGGTGCACGGGACGGCGCCCAGGCCAAGCGTGTGGCGAAGACCATCGTGAACTCACCGCTGGTGAAGACCGCCGTGCACGGTGCCGACCCCAACTGGGGCCGCATCGCCATGGCCATCGGCAAGTGCAGCGACGACACCGACATCGACCAGGAACGCGTGGTCATCCGCATCGGCGACCAGGAGCTGTACCCCGCGCCTGCCGACGACGCAGCCCTTGCCGAACTCGAGCAGTACCTCGCCGGCGACGAGGTCCTGATCCACGCGAGCCTGGGCATCGGCGACGGCGCCGCCACGGTGTACGGCTGCGACCTCACCGACGGCTACGTCCGCATCAACGCCGACTACACCACCTGATCGCGACGACACCACCCGATCGCGGTCAGGGACGGACGACCTCGGCGGCGATGCTGCTGAGGGCCACGCCGCGCTTGGCCTGACGGATCGGGTTCGCGTCGATGCCGTTGGTCAGGTAGACGAACGAGAGCCCGGAGTCGGGATCGGCCCAGGCGATCTGGCCGCCGGCACCGTTGTGTCCGAACCGCCGGGGCGAGCCCGTCTTGCCGAACCCACGGTACGAGGCCTTGTCGTCGTCGCCCGCCGTGCACAACCCGAGGGTCCTCCGGATCGGAACGCCCGTCATCGGGTCGGTGAAGGTGTTGCGGACGTTGGTGGTCACGTCGACCAGGAGGTCGTCGTCCCACACGCCCTTCGGATTGTGCAGGAGTGCTTGGTAGAACCGAGCGAGGCTCGATGCATCGGAGATGCCGCCGCCGCCCGGGACGCCGAGCGCGCGTACGGCGGGCTCGTTGAATCCGAGGAGCGCCTCCTCGGTGACCTCGGTGAGCGGGAGCTCGCGCACACCGAAGGCCGCTTCGATCTCGTCCGGCGTGGGGAGTTCGCCGACGGCGACGAGCTCGGTCACATCGCCCTGTTGTGCCTCGGGGACGCCGACCTGGAGACGGTCGAGGCCGTGTGGATCGAGCACCCGCTCGCGCACGACCGTGCGGAAGTCGGTGCCGACGATCCGCTCGATGATCTCGGCCAGGACCCAGTGCGCGCTGCTGGCGTGGTATTCGAACGCGGTGCCCGGCTCCCAGTTGCACCGCCACGAGCGCATCTTGGCGAGGCGGCCTTCTCGGGTCCACCAGGCCGGCGGACCGAGCGGGGCGTGCGGGAAGCCCGAGGTGTGGAGCAACACCTGCTCGACCGTGATGGTCGGTCCGCGCTCCGGCTCGCCGTCGGCCATGAACTCGGCGATGTAGTGGACCACGGGTCGTGAGGGGTCGACCAGGCCGTCCTGGACCAGCGTCCAGAACGTCGACACCACGACCGCTTTGGTGGCCGAGAACACCACGTAGCGGCTGTCGTCGGTGGCATCGCCCAGGGTCTCACCGGCGATGACCTCGCCGTCGAGCGCCACGGCGTACTGGCACGACGGGAGCAGGCCGCCCTCGATCTCGCGCCGGGCGCGTGTGGCGAGCTGTTCGATCTTGTCCCCATCGGTGTCACCCATGGCGACACCGTAGGACCTACGCACCGACCACGATCCAGACCATGGCGAAGTGGCACGCCGCGGCGACGACGGTGAACGCGTGCCAGACCTCGTGGTAGCCGAAGATGGACGGGCGCGGATCGGGGTGCTTGCGCATGAGCACCAACGCACCGAGGAGGTAGGCGACCCCGCCCGTGGCCAACAGCACGAGCGCGGCCATGTCGGTGTTGCGGATGATCGCCGGGAGGGCCAACAGGGCGATCAGGCCCATGACCACGTAGAGGGTGTTGCTCGACTTCGGGAACCGGTGGATCCCGAACGACTTGAGCACGATGCCGGTGATCGCGATGGCCGTGACGCCGGCCAGGAACCGCGCTCCTTGGCCACCGGGGAGGACCAGGAGGCAGACCGGCACCCAGGTCCCGGCGATCAGTACGTAGATCATCAGGTGGTCGGCCATCTGCATGCGCCGCCGAGCGGTGGGTGTCGAGGCCACGAGGTGATAGAGCGCGGAGGTCGAGAACACGAAGAGCTGGGCGACGACGTAGATCGCGGCAGCGAGCCGTGCGCGCGGTGACGACGCCGAGGCGACCAGGAGGACCCCCAGCGGGAGGATCACGAACGCGCCCGCCGCGTGCAGGAAGCCGCGGTACTTCGGTCGGGGCCAGAGGTACGACGGGAGATCGTGCCTCGGCTCAGCGATCATGCCCACGGCTTCCATCTTGGCCGCTCGACACGGAAGGGACGAACTGCCCTCAGGGCAGGAGGGCCGTGGCGTCGGGTTGATCCCAGTCGGTGGCGCACCAGTTGTACGCGTAGGGGAACGGGTTCACCGACGTGGAGCCGGCGGGCTTCACCTCGAAGTGGAGGTGGGGCGAGCCGGCGTTCCCGGTCGACCCGACGGTGCCGATCTGCTGGCCGGCGACCACGGGGCCGACCACGTCGAGGCTGGCCAGGTGCGATCCGAAGAGTTCATTGCCTGCGGCGTCGACGAGGTAGAAGCCGATCCCGCCGAGCGAGGAGTTGCTCGCACGGACGACGCCATCGATCGGGGCGATGACCGGCGTGCCGTAGGGCGCCATCATGTCGACGCCCTTGTGGCGGCGGCCGCCGGAACGGGCGAATCCCCACGAGTCGACGAACTGGGCGCCAGGGGCGGGACAAAAGACCGGTGGTGGCGGGGGTGGCGTCGCGGCGGTGGCGAGTGCGGTGGCGGCCTCGCCGGCGCGGCTCGTGGCCGTCGAGGCGACGTCCTGCAGCGGCAGGAGCACTGCGCCGGTGGGCACGGGAACGGCCAGCGTGGCGGCGTCGCCGGCTTCCTGGGCGTCGGCGCTGCGGGCGCCGGCGAAGAACAGGGTCGAGACGAGTACGGCGAGGAGGAAGGACGCGACGAGACCCGCGCGGGTCGCGACGCGACCGCGGGGGGTCGATGGCATGGCGCATTACAGAACCATGACGAACGGGTGACGTCAAGGAATCTCTTCGACATATTCGTCACACGTCCGCGACACCCCGACGACTTCGGCGGCGTCCTTGGGCACCGATTCGTTGACGATTCGTTGCCCAGCGCGGCCATCGCCGACCGCGGAAGGACCCGACAGAAGCCTCGGAAGGACGCGAAACGCCCCCGCCCGGAGCTCCGGGCGGGGGCGTGATCGACGCGTCGCGTGCGAGCGGGTCAGCTGAGGCGCTGGACGATCATCGCCATGCCCTGGCCGCCACCGACACACATGGACTCGAGACCGAACTCCTTGTCGTCGTCCTCGAGGACGTTGAGGAGCGTGGTCATGATCCGGGCGCCGGTCATGCCGAAGGGGTGACCGAGCGCGATGGCCCCACCGTTGACGTTGAGCTTGTCGAGATCGATGCCGAGGTGCTTGGCCGACGGCAGGACCTGCGCGGCGAAGGCCTCGTTGATCTCGACCCGGTCGATGTCGGCCATCGTCATCCCGGCACGCTCGAGCGCCTGGCGGCAGGCCCCGACCGGACCCATGCCCATGATCTCGGGGTTGAGGCCGGTGACGCCGGAGCTGACGATGCGGGCCAGCGGCTTGAGGCCGAGTTCCTTGGCCTTGGTGTCGCTCATCACGACCACCGCAGCGGCGCCGTCGTTGAGCGGGCAGGCGTTGCCGGCGGTGACCGAACCGTCGGGGCGGAAGACGGGCTTGAGCTGCGAGAGCTTCTCGACCGTCGTGCCGTCGCGGGGGCCGTCGTCCTTCGACACCACGGTGCCGTCGGGAAGGGTGTAGGCGGTGATCTCCCGGTCGAAGAAGCCGTTGTTCTGGGCGGCGACGGCACGCTGCTGCGAGCGGGCACCCCACTCGTCCATCTCCTCACGGCTCACGCCTTCGGCCTGGACGACGTTCTCGGCCGTCTGGCCCATGGCGATGTAGATGTCCGGGAGACCGGCGGGCGGGGCCCACTGGTCGGCGCCTCCGGCGGCACGCTCGGCGGTACGGGCCTCGGCCTCGCTGAACGCCTCGTTGTGCGGGCCCGTGTCCGACGCGCCGTGCAGGTAGCGCGACACCGTCTCGACACCGGCGGAGATGAACACGTCGCCCTCGCCGGCCTTGATG
>JBFIHN010000128.1:0-8653 GCA_041601775.1 Acidimicrobiales bacterium | reverse complement strand
CCGAAGATGCCCTGGCGGATGCCGTTGTTGGCCGGGTTGGTGAAGTCGACGCTGCCGCTGAGGAACGAGCCGAGGCTCCGGTCCTCGACCTGGAAGAAGGTCTGGTTCCCGTTCGCGTCGGTGGCGACACGCACCTCGGACGTCTCCCCGAACAGGGTGACCGTCGGCGGATCGGTCGACGTGTCGACCAGGTCGGCGCGGACCTCGTCGGTCAGCGGCTCGCCGGTGAGGATCGGCATGGCGTCCTGGGCGACCGAGACGAGCAACGTCAACAGCGTGACGACCGTGAAGGCGAGCGTGGCCAGCAGGGCACCACGGAAGATCGTTCCCGATGCGTCCATGCGCTTGCCCCGGAGGGCAGCGGCGACGGCGCTGGTGGTGAGATCGGTGGAGGCGACAGCCATGATCGGGGCTCCTAGTAGACCTGCCGGAACCGGCGGACGATCCGGTCGGCGGCGAAGTTGAGCAGGAACGTGAGCACGAAGAGCACGAGTCCGACGAAGAACAGGCTCTGGAAGGTGGGGCCCTGACCGACGACCTGGTCGGAGCCGGCGGCGACCGTGGCCATGGCCGCGGTCATCGTGAGGCCGGACTCGGTCAGGATCTCCGGGGACGGGAACGCGTCGGGGAACAGTGCCCCGCCCGATCCGCCGGCGGCGATGGTGACGACGAGCGTCTCGCCGATAGCTCGGGACACGGCCACGATGAAGGCGGCGACGAGGCCCGACAGCGACGCCGGGATCACGACGCGCACGACCGTCTGGACCTTCTTGGCTCCGACGCCGTAGGCGGCTTCGCGCAGCGAGTGCGGGACCGACTGCAGTGCATCCTCGGAGATGGACGCGACGAGCGGGATGGTGAGGATGCCGACGCCGATCCCGGCGACCAGCAGGTTCTGCGACGACGTCGGGGAGAAGAGCCGATCGACCACGTTCGGGGCGATCCAGGAGAGCGCGAAGAACCCCAGGACGACGGACGGGATGCCGGCAAGCACCTCGACCACGGGTTTGATCACGCGCCGGACACGGGGGTTGGCGTATTCGCTGAGGTAGACGGCCGTGCCGACACCGATCGGTGCGGCGAGCAACATGGCCACGGTGGTGGTGCCGAGGCTCGCGACGAGGAGTGTCTTCACGTCGAAGAGCCCTCGGCGGGGGAACCACCCGGTGGTCCACAGGTCGGCGATGACGACGCCGTTGCCCGTCTGGGTCCAGAACTCGGGGCGGAACCCGACGAAGGGCAGCTCGCCCTGGACGAAGACGGGCCAGTCGAGGCGGATGCCGGTGAGGTAGAGGAACGCCTCACGGAACAGGGAGAGCACGATCAGGGCGCTGACGACGATCGAGAACGTGGCGGCCAGCGTGAAGAGCCGGGAGACGAGCCGCTCGGTGCGGGCTCGCTTTCGGTCGCCTTGGAGGTCGTCGATGGTGAGTGCGGTCATCGTGCTCCGGGAGGTGTGGATGGTCGAACGGAACGACTGGTGTCCGGCGGATGCACCGCCGGACACCAGTCAATCACCGGGTGGGAACACCCGGTTCCGGGTGATCAGGCTGCGGTCATGACGGCCATGCCGTCGATCGCGACCTTCAGCTCGGTGTACTCGACACCGCTGGCATCGCAGTCCGTTGCTTCCTCGTCCTTGATGGGACGGGAGGCGTCGGAGATGTCGGTCTCACCGGCGCAGAAGCGCTGGAAGCCGTCACCGGTGCCGGGGCCCTCGACGGCGCCGGCGAAGCCGGACTCGGCGAGGACACACTGGCTGATCGGCTCGACGGTCGAGGAGCCCGAGATGTCGAGGGCGGTGCCGTCGTCGGCGCCGCCAGCGAAGCCGGTGGCCTCCCAGGTGGCGATGGTCTCGGCGAGGGCGTCGTCGTTCAGGGCGACGTAACCGGCCTGCGTGGCGCAGTCGTAGAGGTCACCGAGGTAGAGGTCGACGTAGGCCTGGAGCGAACCGCTCTCGGCTGCCTTCTCGTTGTTGACGTAGATGTACAGGTCGCGGGAGAGCGGGTAGCTGCCCGACGCGATCGTCTCGGGGTTCGGTTCGGTGCACTCGATGCCCTCGGCGACGTTCGAGACCTGGAAGGCCGACAGGGCGTCGGTGTTCTCGATGTAGAAGGCGAAGCCGACCCAGCCGAGCGAACCGTCGGCGGCGCTGAGGTTCTCGACGATGACGTTGTCGTTCGGGCTCGACTGGTAGTCGGTGCGGGCCGCAGCGTCGACGCCACGGTCCTCGTTGAACTCCTCGATGACGAGCTCGACGTAGCTGTCGTAGGTGCCCGACTCTTCGCCGGGACCGGCGACGGTCAGCGCGGTGTCGGGGAGGTCGGTGGTCGAGCCGAGCTCGGCGGCGATGCCCTGGGCGTCGCTCCAGTTGGTGAAGCCGTCCGCCTCGGGGCCGGTGAGGGCGTAGAGGTCGGCGAAGTCCAGGCAGTCGGGGAGCGTGCTGGCGGACTCGCCGCCGTCAGCGTCGTCACCGTCGTCGGTGGGCGTGTCGGTCGAGCCGACCGCACTGGCGTCGTCGTCGCCACAGGCGGCGGCCACGAGGGCCAGGGGCAGGAACAGGGCGATCAATGATGCCCAAGGTCGATTCCGGATCAATGGATTTCCTCCGTGCAGGGGAATGGGGGATGTCTCGGTGGTTACGGAGGGAACGGTAAGGATCGAAGGTGACCCCCTTGCCGAGACTGGGTGAACGGACGGTGAACGGCCAGGGCCGATCGGGCGAACTGGCCCGATTCAGGGCTGCGACGCCGCGAACGAGGCGACCACGACGGCGTCTCGCGGGTACGTGAGCCGCCTCGTTGCGGCGTCGACGTCGAGCCATTCGAGGGCGTCGACCTCGTCGTCGGGTTCGAACGGCGTCGCCACCGCAACCGTCATGGCCCAGTAACGCACCTGCTTGGGCCGGCCGTTGTGATCGTCGTACGACGCGCCCGACAACTCGGCGCCGAGCACCGCCACGACGCCCGTCTCCTCGAAGACCTCGCGGATCGCGGCCTGCTCCCACGTCTCGCCCGGGTCGAGCTTGCCCTTGGGCAGCGACCAGTCGTCGTAGCGGCTCCGGTGCACGAGCAACACCTCGTGGCCGTCGGGTGCACCCCGCCACACGACGCCGCCGGCGGCTCGGACCAGGTCAGTCATCGAGGTCAGGGACACGGGCTCGGCCCATCGCCGCCTGCTGCAGCGCCAGTTGGGTGTTCACCCCGTCACCGCCCTCGGCTCGCCGCCACCGCCCGTCGCCGTCGAGTTCCCAGGCGAGCTGGTCGTCGGCGAGCGAGATGTCGATGATCTCCTGGAGGCGCGCACGCAGGTTCTCGTCGTCGATCGGGACCAGGGCCTCGACCCGACGGTTGATGTTGCGGGTCATGAGGTCGGCGGACCCGATGAGGTACGAGGGCTTGCCGGGTCCGAGGGCGTTGCCGAAGTAGTAGATCCGTGAATGTTCGAGGTAGCGGCCGACGATCGAACGCACCCGGATGTTCTCCGACAGTCCGGGGACACCGGGCCGCAGGCAACAGATGCCGCGGATGAGGAGATCGATCTGGACGCCGGCACGGGACGCGTCGTAGAGCGCGTCGATCATCTGCGGATCGGAGAGGCTGTTCATCTTGGCGACGATCCGCCCCTCGCTCCCCCGCGCCGCCTCGTCGGCGATCATGCGTTCGAACGTGTCGCGGAGATGATCGGGAGCGACCACGAGACGCTCGTAGTCCACCGCTCGCCCGAACCCGGTGAGGTGGTTGAACAGCTGGCTCAACTCGGTCCCGATGGCGGGGTCGGAGGTGAAGAGCCCGAGATCCTCGTAGATCGTCGCCGTCTTCGGGTTGTAGTTGCCGGTGCCGATGTGGCAGTACCGGCGCAGGCCGTCGCGCTCCTCCCGGACCACCAGCAGGGTCTTGGTGTGGGTCTTGAGGCCGACCAGGCCGTACACGACGTGGACGCCGACCTCCTCGAGCGCCTTCGCCCACTCGATGTTGGCCGCTTCGTCGAACCGGGCCTTGAGTTCGACGAGGACGGCGACCTGCTTGCCCGACTCGGCCGCGCGGATGAGCGACCGGATGATCGACGAGTCACCGGACGTCCGGTAGAGCGTCATCTTGATGGCCACGACACGGCGGTCGTTGACCGCCTGGCGCAGGAACGCTTCGACGGTGTTGCGGAAGCTGGCGTAGGGGTGGTGCACCAACACGTCGTTGCGGCGCATCTCGGCGAAGAAGTCGGCCGGCGACTCGTCGTCGTTGACCAGTCGGGCCGGGGTGATGCCGTGCCAGTGGGGATCCTTGAGGTCGCTGCGGTCGAGCGCCAGGATCGTGCGCAGGCCCGTCAGGTCGAGGGGTCCGGCGATCGGGTAGACGTCGTCGTCGGTGATGTCGAGTTCGCGGACGAGCAGCTCGCGGAGCTCGGTCGACATCGTGTGGCCGATCTCCAGGCGGACCGC
This sequence comes from Acidimicrobiales bacterium, assembly GCA_041601775.1. Classification (GTDB taxonomy): domain Bacteria; phylum Actinomycetota; class Acidimicrobiia; order Acidimicrobiales; family Salinilacustritrichaceae; genus Salinilacustrithrix. Next base: position 4,215 of record JBFIHN010000128.1, on the reverse strand, counting down.
CCGCCCGAAGCGCCGGCGACGCAGCTCGACCTCGACCGCGGCGAGGAGGTCGTCGGCCTCGTTCTCCTCGAGCGTCAGGTCGGCGTTGCGCGTCACCCGGAACGCGGCGACCTCGCCGATCTCCATGCCCGGGAACAACGCGTCGAGATGGGCGGCGATGACCTGTTCGAGCGGGACGAACGTGTGCTCGTCGGGGAGCTGGACGAACCGGGCCAGGTTCGAGGGGACCTTGACCCGGGCGAAGCGGTCCTCGCCCGACTCGGGATCGGCGACACGGACCGCGAGGCTCAGCGAGAGGTTGGAGATGTAGGGGAACGGGTGGCCGGGGTCGACGGCGAGCGGCGTGAGCACCGGGAAGATGTGCTCGTCGAAGATCGCGGTCAGCGACTCCTGGGCGTCGGCGTCGAGCTGCTCCCACGACCGGAACGTGACGCCCTCCGCCGCCAGCGCAGGCACGATCTCGTCGAGGAGGAGACGCTCCTGCTCGTGCACCAGGTCGACCACGTCGACGCGGATCTCGCGCAACTGCTCGACGGCGGTCCGGCCGTCGGATGCCGTCGTCTCGACCCCGGCGTAGACCTGGTCCTTCAGGCCCGCCACCCGGACCTGGAAGAACTCGTCGAGGTTCGAGGAGAAGATCGACAGGAACTTCGCCCGTTCGAGGAGCGGCATCGACGGGGAACCGGCGAGGGCCAGGACCCGCGCGTTGAAGTCGAGCCAGGACAATTCTCGGTTGAAGAAGCGATCGGGATGATCCCGGAGGTCTGCGGTCGATTCCGGGTCCACGTGGGCACGGTAACGACGCGGCGGAAGATGCTCGGCGTCGCTCGCCAGATGTTCACCGAGCGTTGTGTACCCGCTCTCCCCTCGTTCGCTCGCGGTGGCCGCCGTCACCGACGACGCCAGCGCGACGGTGGACGGGGCGTGGTCCGGTGCCGGGTCCGGTCCGGGCCCGGCTGCCTCCGACGCCAGCACCGGCGCAGCGAAGACCCGGCGGAGCCACCGACGAAACCGCTCGAGGGGTCCGTCACCGCTCACGGTCGGCTCCCGAGCGACTCGAACGCGAGGAACGCTGCGCCGAGGGCCCCGGCGTGGTCACCGAGCGAGGCCTCGACGATCGTCGGGACGGCACCGGCGTAGTGGAGCGCGGCGAGTCCGTCGCCGATGCGTTCGATCGCGATGCCGCCCAGGCGTTCACCCAGGCCCCCGCCGATCACCACCGTGGTGACATCGACGATGACCAGCACGTTCGCGATGGCCAACGTCAGCATCGACAGGCCTTCGTCGATCAGTTCGACCGCGACCTCGTCGCCGGCTTCGTAGGCCCGGCTGAACACCTTCGACTTCATCGCCTTGGTGCCCGCCGCTTCGACGAGTTGGGTGGGACGGCCGCTCGCATGGAGTTCGCGCGCACGGCTCTCGAGCGCTCGTCGGCCGATGTAGGCCTCGAGATGGCCTCGACCCCCGCAGGGGCACCGGCGTCCATCGGGCACGACGGTCGAGTGACCCAACTCGCCAGCGAGCCCGTTCGGTCCGACACGCAACGAACCGTCGAGGACCAGACCAGCGCCGAGGCCGGTCCCCATCCACACCGCCAGCACATCGTCACTGCCGACCGCGGTACCCGCTCGCACTTCGCCGAGCGCGGCCAGGTTCACGTCGTTGCCGATGACCACCGGGACGCCGACGGCGTCGGACACCAACGCGGCGAGCGGAACCGGTTGGTCGAACCCGGCGAGGTTGGGTGCGTACTCGACGACCCCCTCGTCGGGAGCGACGACACCCGGCGTGCCGATGCCGACGAGGTCGGGTTCGGGACCGAGTTCGGCGATGACGTCGACGATCGCTGCGACGATGTCGTCGACGGAGGTGGTGGGTGTCGCCCGTTTGGCGTCGTCGCCCACCAACAGCGCGTCGTCGGCCGAGCAGGTGACCTGGGCACCGAAGATCTTGGTGCCGCCGAGGTCGATACCGGCGATCCTGGTCACGTCGGGGATCGGAGGGCCGCTAGTTGTCTTCGGGGTAACCGAGATCCCACTCGAGGAGGAAGTTCTCGCGTTCGGCATCGCGGTTCACCCGCTCGCGGTTGCGACGGAACTGCGGATCGTGCGGCGGGAGCAGGACCAGTCGGGCGCGGACGCGGGCCCGGAAGGCCTCGACGAGGGCTTCGTCACCCCAGTCGGACTGGATCTCCCAGTGGGGGCTGGTCGGTCCGAGGTACACGAGACGTGCGTGCGCGACCGGCGGCGGCCGTTCTTCGAGCTCGACGTCGGACAGTGGTGCGTCGGACATGGGGACCTTCTGCGATGGGTGAGAATGACGAACGATCAAGGCTAGCGCAGGGCCTGCCGTGATCTCCCCCCGACCGGTCAACCCCTGCGCCGCAGCGTGGCTTCGAGCTCGAGCGTCTCGCCACCACGCCACACGGTGATGGTCACGACGTCGTCGACCTCGGAGGCCCGCACGATGTCGCCCACCGACGCCGAGTCCGGCGTCGGGTTGCCGTCGATCGCGACGATCACGTCTCCGGCCTCGATCCCCGCATCGGCGGCACCGGTGTCGGCGATGACGCTCCGGACGAAGGCGCCCTCGTCGAGCGTGATGCCGTACGTCTCGAGGATGGCGGGGGCCTCGGTGGCCACGTCGGTCGTGTTGACCCCGAGGAAGGGCTGATCGCCGCGGACCTCTCCCCCGCCAGCGCGGATCTCCTCGATGAGCGGCTTGACCTGGTCGATGGCGATGGCGAACCCGATGCTCTGGGCATCGCCGATGATCGCCGTGTTCACCCCGACGACCTGGCCGGCCGCGTTGACGAGGGGTCCGCCGGAGTTGCCCGGATTGATCGCCGCATCGGTCTGGATCAACCCGTCGAGCGAGATGCCTTCGGCCTCGAGCCGTCGATTGAGGGCCGACACGATGCCGAGCGTCACGGTCGGCCGGCCCCCCAGGTTCAGCGCGTTGCCGATGGCGATCACCTCGGCACCGACCTGGAGTGCGTCGGATGACCCCAGCTCGGCCGGGAACAGGTCGTCGCGCCCCTCGATCTGGATCAAGGCGATGTCCTCCTCCGGGAAGGACCCGACCAGCGACGCCCGGGCGCTGGTGCCATCGAACATGCCGACGCTGATGTCCGGAAGACCCGCGACCACATGGGCGTTGGTCAGCGCGAGGCCGTCGGCCGTCAAGATGATGCCCGTCCCGGCGCCGGCCTGTCCCTCGACGACCTCGCTCGTGGTCTGGACCGAGACGACCGAGGGCTCGACCCGTCCGAGGACGGCAAGGACGTCGATGCGGGGTGCCGGACCGGACGAACTGGTCACCGGCGAAGTGGCCGAGGCCTCCTCGGCCCCACCACCGTCGCCGGGCCACAACGACACGACACCGAGGATCAGCGCGGCCACCAGGGCACCGACCAGGCCGCCGACCAGCGCCGAACGACCGACCGCGCGGTCCCGATCGCCGGGGTGGGGTGGCGGGTCGAGTCGGGGCCACGCAGACGGGGCGTGGAGTGCGCGACCAGGCGTGGGCGGCGGCGAGGTGGGCATCGGCGCCGCCTCGTCGACGAGGCCCCGATCCCGACGGTCGTCTGCAGCAGGCATCGGGGCCAGTCTCGCCGGTGGACGCGGCGTTCCGCGGGTCACGACCGGCGATTCGGGGTATTTCGAGAAATCGGGAACCAAATCTCCGACGGCTACGTAGAGATGGGTGGAGGTCAACCGATGGACACGCCATGGATGCACGACGGCAACTGCCGCAACCACCCGCCCGAGGTCTTCTTCCCCAGTGACGGGGTCGGTGTCTTGTCGGCTCAACGCATCTGTGCCACGTGCCCGGTGCGGGAACGCTGCCTGGACTATGCGCTCGAGGAGCGGATCGACCACGGCGTGTGGGGTGGTGCGTCCGAACGCGAGCGTCGACGGCTGCTCAAGCGGCGTCGACGCGACCGCCAGGACACGGTCACCGTCGAGGCCTAGGACACCCAGGACGGGCCCTCCGCCCCGCCATCGCCTCCAGAGACGTCATCTGCCTGCCAGAGACGTCATCCGCCGAGCGCGAAGATCTCCATCAGCCGCTGACACGAGTCGTGGACCCGATCGCCGATCGAACTGCGGCGAGGGGCGTCGAGCGTCTCGATCACGTGCTCGACCCTCCGTCGGTCGTCGGCGATCGCGGTGACGGTGAGATCACCGACCTCGGTGACCACCACGACCGGTG
>JBFIHN010000127.1:0-8675 GCA_041601775.1 Acidimicrobiales bacterium | reverse complement strand
CCGATGGTGGACTGGCTCAAGGTCACCACCCGCACCAGCGTGCGGAACGGACGGATCCGTTCCCGGATGAATCGGTTGCGGTCCTTGACGGTGCGGTTCACCGCACCCAGCGCCGCCGCCGGTGTGGGCACGTCGACACCCTGATCGCCGAGCAGCGCGTCATCGCCGCTGCCGCCGTCGAGGATGTCGCCCTGCACCCGCTGGCCCTGGTAGGCCTGCTGGGGTCGTCGGGTCCGGGTGTTGTCGAACTGTCCATAGAGTTCGTCGTCGCCGGCTTCGCCGAAGAGTTGGTCGCTGCCGGCCCAGACGCCGGGTCGTTCGTCGGCCATCGCGACCTGACGTACGACGTGCGGGCCCGAACCGCCGTCACCCAGCCAGCGGTTGGGTCCGTGGCGGGTGATCCGGCCGTTGTCGCCGAGCAGGACGTCGCTCGACCCGCCGCCGCGCAGCGTGTCGTTGCCGTCGACCAGGCCAGCGGCGCTCCGGTCCAAGGCCGAGGTGACCGGGGTCAGCAGGCGGTCGATGACGCGTGACCCGGTGCCGGTGATGATGGCCCCGTCGCGGCTGGATCCACCGCCGAGCAGGTCGTCCTCGCCGTCTTGCCCATCGAGCGTGTCGTCGCCGACGTTGCCTTCGAGGTAGTCGTCGCCCGCGCCGCCGAGGACGTCGTCGTCGCCGGCCTGCCCGAAGAGAAGGTCCCGGCCAGAGCCGCCGTCGATCGTGTCTCCTGCGCCCACGTCGGCCTGGACGGTGGTCGTGGAGTCGACCACGTCGAAGAGCAGCACCCAGCGCAGCCTCGTGCCGTCGGTGCGGTTGCTCGGGGTTCCGGTGGTGATCGCCTCGGCCGAGGGCCGGGTGATCCGTCCGCCGTCGCCGAGCACCACGTCGTCGCCGGCGCCGCCATCGATGAGGTCTCGACCGCGGTCGAGGATCCCCGAGGACGTCACCGCGAACGGGCCGACGAAACTGGTGAACAGGCGGGTTCCGGCGTCGCCCAGGGGCAGGCCGTCGATGCCCGAGGAGCCGCCGAGCACGTCGTCGTCGCCGATGCCGCCGGCAAGGGTGTCGCCGCCGTCGTTGCCCTCGATGTAGTCGTCCCCTCGGTCGCCGTCGATCGTGTCGTCGCCGCCCTGACCGAAGATGCGGTCGGTGTCGCGGACGTCCCCGACGATCGCTCCCTGCGCCATGCCCTCGCCGTTGATGACATCGTCGCCGCTGGTCGCCTCGTCGGCGGCGGAGCCGATCGACCCGACGTCCTCGAGCCGCAGCACATAGGCCGGACCCTGGTAGCCCAGACGCGTCGAGAGTTCCTCGACCCGGATCGGCAGCGCATTGTCGCCGGCCAGCAGGTCGGCGCCGTCCTGGCCGTCCGGGCCGCCGTCGCCGCGGATCCGGTCGCCCTCGTCGGGCATCCCGTCGCCGCTGCGGTCGATGACGAACCGGTTGTCGTTGGTCTGATCGATCGAGGAGCCGCCGATGACGACGTCGTCGCCCTCGTCGCCGTAGGCGATGTCCGAACCGGGACCGCCCTCGACCACGTCGTCGTCCTGACCGCCGCGGACCAGGTCGTCCCCGGGGGAACCGAAGACGAAGTCGCAGTCGTATCCGCCGTAGAGCTCGTCATAGGCCAGTTCGGTGCCCGGCGACTGCTCGGGAGTTCCGGCCACGCCATCGTCGGCCAGCAGCGTCAGGTGCCGGGTGGTCGGGGCTGAATCGCAGACCAGGGCACTGGAGTCGAAGACCAGTGGGGAGCCAGTGGTCGCCGTGACCGCGTCGGGCAGCAGCCCGAGGGATGCCCAGGGGACAGCCGGGTCGGTGACTGCGCCGACGATCGACGCCGAGACCGCCGCGCCGTTCTCGGCCACCAGCACGTCTTCGCCGCGACCGCCGAGCAACACGTCCTGGCCGTCGCTGGCACCGGAGGCGTCACTGCCGCCGACCAGGTCGTCGTCGCCCTCGTTGCCGCGCAGGCGGTCGTCGCCGCCCTCGCCGAGCAGGTGGTCGTCGCCGAGGCCGCCCACGAGCACGTCGTGGTGCGGTCCGCCGAGGAGAACGTCGGTGCCGCCATCGCCGAGGATGAGGTCGTTGCCGTCGCCGCCGGTCAGCAGGTCGGTCCCGTCGCCTCCTCCGAGGAAGTCCGAGTCGGAGCCGCCGCGCAACTGGTCGTTGCCGACACCGGCCAGGATGCAGTCGCCGTTCTGGTTGTCCCCGGTCGCGAGCATCGAGGGCAGCGAGATGACGCCGGTGTCGCCGGAGTCGTTGTTGGTGTTGCCGTCGCGGTCGAGGTCGACCTTGCCGCCCAACACCACGAACTCGCCGCTGATCAGACCTTCGAAGTTGGTGCTGGTCCCCGGCTGCTTGATCAAGCCGTCGACCACGCCGAGTCCGGACATCCGGCCGGTGTCGGGGGTGATCCCGTTGCCTCCGGCGCCGCCGAGGAGGTCGCCGTCCAGATCGACCAGACCCCGCACGACACGCGTGGTGGCGTTGCACGCGACCAGTCGTTCGGCGACGTCGGGCGCGGGGCCGGCGAGTTCGGGGGTGTCGCGTCCTTCGCCGTAGGTGGCGTCGTCCCCGGCGCCACCGATGATCAGGTCGGAGCCATCGCCGCCGGCGATGATGTCGTTGCCTTCGGCGCCGTCGAGGAAGTCGTCCCCGGCGCCGACCCCGGTGTTGCCCAGCGAGCCGTTGAGGACCCGGCTGCCACTGCGCACCAGGGTCACGTCGTCGCCGAACATGATGTCGTCGGCGGGGCCGCCGTCGGCACGGTCGTTGCCCGAGCCGCCGCGGATGATGTCCACGTCTGCCTCGCGGACCTCGCCGCCGTCGCCGGAGAGTTCGTCGTCCCCGGCGCGCCCACAGATCTCGTCGGGGCCGCCGCCGCCGTCGAGGATGTCGGGTCCGTCTCCGCCGATCACGATGTCCTTCTCGGGGCCACCGGTCACGAAGTCGGTGCTGATAGCGCCGGACTGCGGGGTGCCCGAGACGCACAGGCCGTCGAGTTGGCTGTCGGTGGGCACCGAGGCGGTCTGGATCGCCACCGCTGCGGTGGTGATCACGTTGGGGTCGGATTCCGTCGCGCCCTGGATGATCAGGTTGACCGTGCGACACCCGGGGGGCGGAGAGGTCGTCGTGGGTGCGGGGCAGTTCGAACCCGTGAAGAACAACGAGTTCATCCCGGCGTTGCTCAACAACGGTGCATCTCCGCCGACCACGACGTCGGAGCCGTCGCCGCCGTCCACGTTGTCGGAGTCACCGCCGCCGATCAGCACGTCGCCGCTGTCGAAGCCGAGTCGCACCTGCTCGGCCACGACCTCCTCGGTCTCTCCACGAGGCTGGACGAGCAGGGCACGAACGTCGCGTCCGGGGCCGCCGACGAGGCTGTCGTTGCCGCCCTCGCCGTTGACCCGGTCGGCGCCGGGGCCGCCTTCGAGGCGATCGCTGCCGGGGCCGCCGCTCAGGTCGTCGCGGCCGCTGCCGCCGGTGACGATGTCGTTGCCGCTGCCGCCGGTGGCGGTGTCGTCGCCGGGGCCGGTGTCGATGGAGTCCTGGTCGGGGCCACCGTCGATGCCGTAGTCGTCGCCGTCGCCGGTGACCAGTTCGTCGTCACCGGGACCACCGGTGAGGCTGGAGACGACCGTGTCGAAGGTGGAGTTGACCAACTCGAGGGCGCCGTTGTTGTCGACGAACTCCTCGCCGGCCAAGAAGGCGATCTTGTCGTCGAGATTGCCGCCGTCGGCCTCGAAGGTCGGGCGAGTCGCCGTCGAGAAGGTGGTCTGGGGTGTGGCGGAGGTCGTGATCCCGGACTCGAAGATCGTGACGTCCCACTTCTCGGGGATGTCGGGCAGGCTGGGATCCGGGTTGGGCGTCGAAGCGACGTATTGCACCTGGACGTTCTGCACCCGGCCGAGGCCGGAGATCTCATAGATCTTGCGGCCGCCGCCCTTGTTGAACTGACGCACCTCGAACTCGTCGGCGACGTCGGTGGCACCGGGTGCCCGCTGGGAACTGTTGCCGCCGCTGGTGAGCAGGAGGCCCAAGTTGTTCGGGTTCTTGATCGCCAGAGTGGGAATCACGTCCGGGCAGCCGTACTCGAACAGGGTGTACGGGCCGAGGCGCAAGATGTCGAACTGGTAGCTCAGCGAGGTCAGCAGCAATTCGATCTCGATGTAGACCGCGATGAAGGCCTCGAGTTCGGCGCTGACGTCGAAGATGCACTCGGGGTTGCTGCCGAAGCTGTCGCGGATCTCGGCGACGCGCAGACGCCCGTCGTCGTTCGGGTCGTTGAGATCGAGGTTGATGGTCAAGGTCAAACCACCCTTGAGACCGGCGGTGACGATGCCGATGCTCACCCCGGCACCGGCTTCCAGCGTCACGACCAGTTTGACCTCGGGCACGTCGACGCCGTCGCTGTCGAGGTCGTCGACATAGAAGCCCTCACGGATCACGTCGCCGCCGTCGAAGTTGTTCTGATAGATGTCGAGCAGGGCGTCGACGTCACCGGTGGAGACGGACTGGGCGGCCAGGGTCTGCGCATAGGAGTCGAAGCCCATGGCCAGGCGACCCTCGATCGAGATCGACCCGCCGACGAACGGCACGATCGGGACGGGTCCGGCCATGATCGGGCCGAAGGACTTGCTGTAGGCCACCGACGCGGCCAGGGTGCCGAGGTCGAGACGGAAGTAGGCCGCCTCGCCCTCGCCGGTGAGGGTGTCCATCAACTGGTCGGGGTCGGCGAGGAAGGGCAGCGAGAACCCGGGCAGGCTCCCGGTGACCGAAGTGGTCGTCTGGCTCACGCTGCGCTTGACGGTCCGGGTGCCCTTGCGGTTGGCGTCGGTGGTCTGTCCGGCCGCGCCCCCGTCGTTCTTCTTGTCGGCGAGGTCGTCCGCGTCACCGCAGGGCTGCGAGGACTTCTTCTTGGTGGTGGTCGAGGTCCCGCCGGCGCCGGTGTCGGTCGTCGAGGTGCGGATGGTCTCGGTGCACTTGTCACGCAGCGACACCTCGGAGGGGTCGAGACTGAGGACCGCACCCAAGGGGGCCAGATCGCTCAGCGGCACCTTCTGCTGGGCCAGCGCCGCGACGGCGGTCATCAGGTCGGTGATGCCGGCGATCAGCCCGATGACGCGGTGCGCCAACTCCAGTTGCGGCTTCTCGGTCGCCGCGGCCACGGTCTCGAGGATGGTCAGCAGCGACACCTCGTCGCCGCCCCCGAGTTCGGAGAGGTCGGAGATGACCGGGATCGGGGTGCGGAGCACGTCGACGACGTCGCGCACCGGAGCCAGATAGGGGTCGACGACCTCGAACGGCTTCGCGATCGCCGCGATGACGTCACCGACATCGAGGGTGACGCCGTCGTAGGTGACGTCGTCCTCGAAGCCGCCGGCGGGGGTCCACGGAATGGCGATGGAGCCGGCGAGCCCGAAGACGCCCCGGTCCTGGGCCAGGGTGTCGAATCCGAGGTTCAGCCCCGTCTCGCCGCCTGCCCCGAGGTCGGCGAAGCTGGGCGTCGCGGTGAGCTCGCCGTCATAGAGCTCGAAGAGGTCATAGGTGCGGGCCGCCGGCTCGATGAGGATCTTGGTGTCGATCCGACCGTCGAGGTCGGTGCCGGTGCCGCTCAGGTGGGCCGGCAGATAGCCGACGATCGCGTCGATGCCACCGGTGGGCAGCTTCGCGGAGACCTCCATCTCGAGGGTGTCGCCGGTCTGCACGATGACCTCGGGGCCGATGCCTCGGGTCAGTTGGAGGGTGACCGGGAGGGTCCAGTTCGTGGTGGTCTCGATGGTTTTGTCGGAGTGGACCGCCAGACCGGCGAGTCCGGTCTGGAACTCGGGGGTGCCGTCGGTCTTCTCGGTGCCGGTCAGGTCGACGCTGATGGTGACCGTCTCCCAGCCGGTGGGGCTGTCGGTCGTGCAGGGCTGCGGCGGGTCAAGGGGTGGGTCCGGGCACGGCGTGCAGGCGCCTGCGGCACCGCCGCAGGTGACCGTGACGGTGACGTCGGCGGCCGCGATGTTGTCGAGGCCCTCGGTGTCGTTGACGGCGTTCTTGACGGCGTCGTCGAGGACTCCCTCCAGCGCCGCGGCGTCCGCGGCATCGGTCACCGCCGTCTCGGAGAGTTCGTCGCGCAGAGCCGAGGTCAGTTCCGTCAAGATGTCAGCGACGCCGGCGCCGGCATCGAGGTCGGTGCCGATCAGCGGAGCGGAGACCGGGACGCCGCCGTTCTCCTGGAGGTTCCGCGGCGCCGCACCGTCCATGGCGTCGTTGAGCGCCGTGGCGAGCCCGTCGAGGCCCTCGGCGAGGAACTTGACCTGCATCGGGTCGGGGGCGGGCTGAGCCGCTCCCTCACCGCCGGAGGAGTCGGTGGCATCCGCCTCGTAGTCGATGACGTCGCCGGCGCCGACGCTGAGGTGGGCCTCGGCGGCCGGATCCGCGGGCGGACGAGCGTTGGACCGGCTGGTCTTCAGCACTCCGTCGCTCGCCGAGAACTCGGTCTGGACCCGCACACCGAGGTCGGTGCTGCTGCCTGGGCCGAGGATGTCGAGCGAGGTGATGCCGGCCTGCAGCGGTCGGCCGCCCAGTTGGGAGGCGCCGAGGGCGAGACTGGCGGTGGAGTCGGTAGCGGTGGCGTCGCTGACCGCGGGGCGTGCGGTGGTGCGGTTGACGTTGATGCCGAGCGTGGTGGTGGACTCGACGCCGACCGGGACCGTGTTGGCACCGGCGGCATCCGATCCACTCATCACCTGTCCGCGACCACCGGGGGAGGTGGTGTCGGTGAAACGCAGCGGCGCCTGCAGCGTGGTGCCCGTCGGGGCCGCTGCGGCGAGGCGGACGCCGAGTTGCTGGGGGCTGAGGTCGAAGTCGAGGGTCGGGGCGTAGCCGCCGCTGCTGCCGAGCATCACCAGTTGATCGATCGAGGCGCTGAGTTCCTGGGCGCTGGAGACCGGCGTGGTGTTGTTGGAGTCGGCCTGCTCGTCCATGGTGGCCGCCAGATCCATGGCGGCGAGACCCTGACGCAACGCTTCGCGTTCGACGGCGAGTTGTGCCGGGGTGAGGTCGACCAGCGGCAACGTCGAGGCGTACTGGTCGAACTCGAGAGCCGGCACGTCCACGTTGTCCTGGGTCAGCCGGTCGAACTCGGCCAGGGTGGTCGCCAGACCTTCGATGATCGAGTCGCGCAGAGCGAACGGGTCGCCGAGCACGATCAATTCGACGGCCTGGCCGTCGGCCCACGGTGCCACGCCGTTGGGGGCGAGTTCTTCGCAGGTCAGGGTGTCCTCGTCGAGCACTGTGACGTTCTGGCACCCCACACCGTCGGAGACGAGATGGCGCGCGACCTCGACCGGGTTTGTGACGGGGGCGAGGTTCAAGACGGTGTAGAGGGTCTCGCCGACCGGCAGCGAGGTGACGTCGACCTCGACGTAGTCGGCGTCGATCGTGTCGGGGTCTCCGTCATCGGTCCCGGGCGTGACCGCAGCGACGCCGGCGAGGAAGGCTGCTGGGACCGGGTCGAAGACCCGCAGCGCGGCGTAGTCGCCGCCGAAGTTCACCGTGGGGAGTCCGGTGGGCTGCCACGAGACGCTGGCCGAACCCTGCGCGCCGGAGGTCCCGCCGGTGGCGAAGGTCGATCCGGACAGCGGCTGCTCGGTCGCGGTGAAGGCGATCGAGGCCGTCACCCGGGAGATGAGGTCGATCTGATCCGGGTCGAGGGCACTCTCGGCCGTGAGCAGGTCCTCGATCGGCAGAGGATCGGTCGCCTGGGTCCCGCCGGAGGTCGCGCGCTTGAGTTCGACGGCGGATCCGGGTCCGGCCTTCCCGAGGGCGAGGCCGGTGAGGTCGGCTTCGACACCGAGGAACCCGATCCGCGCCGGCAGTCCGGTGAGCGTCGAGGGCGGGGTGGCCGACAGGTCGCCGATCGTCAGCAGCGTGTCGTCGTTGGGCAGCAGCACGGTCTGGCGTCCCGCTTCGGGATCCGGCGTACCGGTCTGGATGCCGAAGCCGACGTCGAAACTGGAGTTGGTCGCGGTCGCCTGGGCCACGGCGGGGTTGTCGGGGTCGGCCGAGCGCAATCCGGTGAGACCCACCAATGCCCCGAGCGTGCTGGGGTTGCCCAGGGTCAGCGACTGGCCGCCCGAGGACTGGGAGATGGCCACCGAGACGTCGAGTCGGTCGGTGACGAGCGAGGCCGAGGCCGTCGAGCCGGACAGTTCTTCGATCCGCTCCACGACGTCCTGGACGGTCCGAGGCATCGAGCGGGCGGTCAGCGGGTGGCCGTCGGCCACGAAGGAGACCTCGATGTCGGGCTCCCCGTCGGAGCCCTCCACCTTGACCACACCGGTGGGTGTCTCTCCGACAGCCGATGCCGGAGCGTCGGTGATCGTGCCGCCGTCCTTGGGGTCCGACCACGAGATGTCGGTGAGCGGCGTCAGCCCCGCAGCGGTCGTGGCCTGGCAATAGACGGTGTCGCCGGGTGCCGCCACCCCGGTCGGCGGGTTGTCGGGCGAGAGCCCGCAGACCACCTGGGCGGCGGCGGCGGTCGAGAGCAGGGAGAGCAGTTGGTCACCGGGCGAGAACAGGTCGGAGGTGCCGCCGCCGAGGTTGGGGAACGGCACGTCGGAGGCATCCTGGAGGGCGAGCACCGAGCCGGTGTAGTGCGCCAGCGACGTGAGTCCGTCGACCAT
>JBFIHN010000126.1:0-8676 GCA_041601775.1 Acidimicrobiales bacterium | reverse complement strand
GCTAGTAACGGACGAAGCCGCGGACGTTGTGGCCGTCGTTCATGTCGGCGTAGCCCTGGTTGATGTCCGACAGGTCGTACTCGCGGGTGATGAGCTCGTCGAGCTTGAGCTTGCCCTCCTGGTACATGCGCAGGAGCCGCGGGATGTCGTAGCGCGGGTTGGCCGAGCCGAAGATCGAGCCGACGAGCTGCTTCTGCTGGAGCGTCAGGTCGAACAGGTTGAGCTGGACGTCGTTGCGCTCCATCGGCGCCACCGACGTGTGCACCACGCGGCCGCCCTTGGCGGTGAGACCCATGACCGGAGCGATGAGGTCGCCGTCACCGACGCCGACCGTGATGATCGCCTTGTCGGCGTTGGCGCCCCAGGTGATCTCGCCGACGAGGGCCGTGGCCTCTTCGATGGAGGCGGCGGTGTGGGTCGCCCCGAAGACCATCGCCTGCTCGCGCTTGAACTCGACCGGGTCGACGGCGACGACGTGGCGGGCGCCGGCCATGGCCGCACCCTGGATCGCGTTGACGCCGATGCCGCCGGCGCCGACGACGACGACGGTCTCACCGGGCTGGACGTCGGCGGCGTAGGTCGCCGAACCCCAACCGGTGGTGACGCCACAACCGACGAGCGCCGCCTTGTCGAGGGGGATGTCGTTCTCGATCTTGATGCACGACGCCTCGTTGACGACCGTGTACTCGCCGAAGGTGCCGAGCAGGCACATCGTGCCCAGGTCCTCGCCCTTGGACGAATGGTGGCGGGCGGTGAAGTCCGAGATCTGGCGGCCGGCGAGCAGGAACGCGCCGAAGTCGCAGAGGTTCGACTTGCCCTTGGCGCACGACGGGCACTTGCCACAGGCCGGGATGAAGCCCAGGACCACGTGGTCGCCGACGGCGACGGAGCTGACGCCCGGGCCCACTTCGACGACCTCGCCGGCACCCTCGTGGCCACCGATGATCGGGAACTGCTTCAGCCCCAGCAGGTCTGCGGTCTCCTGGGGGACGACCATGTCGCCGGTGCGCATGTGCTCGTCGGAATGGCACAGTCCGGAGCCGACGAGCTTCACGAGGACCTCTCCGCTCTGCGGCGGGTCGAGCTCGATCTCCTCGACACTCCAGTCGGCTCCCTGTTCCCACAGGATGGCGGCGCGGGTCTTCATCTGGGTTCCCCCGGTTTCTGCTTCATCGGATAACGAACGTTCTCGGTCAACCTAGGCCCGCGAGCGCCGGCTGTCATACCGGGTGGGACCCACCGGTCGAGCGTCACGTCCGGGCGGTCACCAGCGCGTCGAGATCGGCCACCATCTCGGCGAGCAACGAGCGTCCGCTGGCGGTCGACGCGCTCGACGCGTCGCCCAGGACGCCGTTCGTCGACACGGCGGCGACACCCCCCGACCGCATGGCGTCCATCAGGTCCGCCAGCGGTTCCGTGGCGCCGACGGGCCGCTGCGACCCCACGGCATCGGGGGCGATGGCGAGCAACAGGGAGGTCTCGGCCCAACCGGCATGGGCATCCGCCGTGTCGATCGTCGGCCACCACCCATGCACCGGCCGGCCCTCGTCGGCGAGCCGGGCGACCGCGGCGCGCACGGCGGCCAGGTTCCCGCCGTGGCCGTTCACGAACACCATCGCCCGGTACGGCGCGCCCGATTCGGGGAACGCCGAGCGGCCGAGTTCGACCAGCACCTCGGCGAGCACGCCGGTGCCGATGGACAGCGTGCCCGGGAACGCCTGGTGCTCGCCCGACGACCCGTACGAGACCGCCGGTGCGACGTGCACGTCGGTGCGCCGGTCGGCCACGCCGTGGGCGACCGCACCCGCGATCCGCGTGTCGGTGTCGAACGGGAGGTGCGGTCCGTGTTGTTCGCACGAGCCGACGGGGATCAACAAGACGGCGGCCGGCGATGCCTCGATGTCCGGCCACGCCGATCGGGACAGGTCCACGCCGAGATCTTTCCACGGCGCGGCCCCGCTCTACGATTGACGCCCTCCGCTACCGGTCACGAGGTCGAATGATGGCGCACAAGTGGTTCGAAACCGTCGAGGTCGCACGCCAGCGGGCCGAGAAGGCACTCCCGTATGCCGTGTTCGGGGCGCTCAAGGGCGGCTCCGAGGCGGGGACGACGCTCGCCGACAACACCGGCGCGTTCTCCGAACTGGGCTTCGTGCCCACGGTGGCCGACAAGCCCACCGAGCGGGACCAGTCGGTCGAGGTCATGGGCCAGCACCTGTCGATGCCGGTGATGATCTCCCCCACCGGCGTGCAGATGGTGCACCCCGAGGCCGAGATCGGCATCGGCCGTGCCTCGGCGGCGCGCGGCACGGCCATGGGGCTGTCGAGCTTCGGTTCGACCCCGGTCGAGGCCGTCGTCGAGGCCAACCCGCAGACGTTCTTCCAGATCTACTGGTGCGGCACCCGCGAGTCGATGGCCGCCCGGATCGATCGCGCCAAGCGGGCCGGCGTCGTGGGTCTGATCGTGACCCTCGACTGGTCGTTCTCCCATGGCCGCGACTGGGGCAGCCCGTCGATCCCCGAGAATCTCGACCTCACCACCGTCGAGGGTCTCAAGACCGCGCTCCCGTTCGTGCCCGGCTTCGTTCGCCACCCGCGCTACTCGCTCCGCTTCGCCAAGGAGATGCGCGTCCCCGACCTGTCGGTCCCCAACATGGTCCTCGAGGGCGAGCGTGCCCCCGGCTTCTTCGAGGCCTACGGCCAGTGGATGGGTACGCCCCCGCCGACGTGGGACGACCTGAAGTGGCTCCGTGCGCAGTGGGAGGGGCCGTTCATGCTCAAGGGCGTGATGGCCGTCTCCGACGCCGAGAAGGCCGTCGAGGCCGGGTTCAGCGCCATCAGCGTCTCGAACCACGGCGGCAACAACCTCGACACCACCCCGGCATCGATCCGGGCGTTGCCGGTGATCGCCGAGGCCGTGGGCACGGACATCGAGATCGTGATGGACGGCGGCATCCGCCGCGGGAGCGACGTGGTCAAGGCCGTGGCGCTCGGAGCGAAGGCCGTCATGATCGGCCGCGCCTCACTGTGGGCCCTCGCCATCGGCGGTCAGGCCGGGGTGGAGAACGTCCTCGACGTGCTCCGGGGCGGGATCGACTCGGCCATGCTCGGCCTGTCGAAGGCGTCGCTGTCGGAGTTGAGCCCGAGCGACATCGTCATCCCCGACGACTTCAGCATCGCCTTCCGCGACCGCTGACCCCGACGCACCTACCCACACCCCCCACCCCCATCGTTCTGGTGAACGACCACGACGCTGGGTGGTGTCATCTGTTCACCAGAACGGGACTGCCCTGGTTCTGGTGAACAACCACGACGCTGGGTGGTGTCGTCTGTTCACCAGAACGGGTTGTTGGCTGGCCGTCGACGGGCGGGGGTGTCAGGCCTTGCGGGTGAGGGCGACGGGGATCGCCGCGCCGGGGCGGCTGTGGTCCTGACTGGACCGCGGCGCCGAACCGATGGCGATGGCGGCCAGGGCGTCGTCGGCGTGGCCGTGGACGCAGTCCGGGTCGGGGCCGTCGAGCGGGAGACCGGTGAAGAACTTCGTGGCCATGCAGCCGCCCTGGCAGGCGTCGAAGCTCCCGCACGACGCGCAGGCACCGGCGGACTGGGGCTGACGGAGCTCGGTGAAGAGCGCCGACTCCTTCCAGACCGTGGCGAAGCCGCCCTCGTCGCGGATGTTGCCGGCGAGGAAGTCGTCGTGGATCACGAACGGGCAGGCGTACACGTCGCCGATCGGGTCGATCAGGCAGACGATGCGCCCCGCCCCGCACATGTTCATCCCGGGCAGGCTCTCGCCGGTTGCGTCCGGGCCCGAGTTCAGCGCGTTGAGATGGAAGAACGAGTCGCCGGTGAGGACGTCGGGGTGACCGAGGATCCAGTCGAACACCTGACGCTGCTGCGGATTGGTCAGCCGGAGATCGTGGTAGCTGTCGACGCCACGACCGGACGGACGAAGCCGCGTGACGCGGAGCTGGGCCCCGTAGTCGTCGGCCATCGCCTTGTACTGGTCGAGCTGGTCGACGTTGTGGCGCGTGCAGACGATCGAGATCTTGAACTCACCGAAGTCGGCGGCGGCGAGATGGTCCATCGCCCGCCGGGCGGCGGCCCACGAGCCGTCGCCACGGACCGCGTCGTTGGTGGCGGCGTCCATGCCGTCGAGGCTGATCTGGACGTCGAGATAGTTCATCGACGCGAGCCGGCGAGCGGCGTCGGCATCGAGGTAGGTGCCGTTCGTCGAGAACTTCACGCCGACGTTGTTGGCGACCGAGTACTCGACGATCTCGAAGAAGTCCTTGCGGAGCATGGGCTCGCCGCCGCCCATGTTCACGTAGAACACCTGGAGCGCGGCCAACTGGTCGACGACCGACTTGGCCTCCGCGGTGGTCAGTTCGGCGGGGTCGCGCCGGCCCGAACTCGACAGGCAGTGCACGCACGCCAGGTTGCAGGCGTAGGTCAACTCCCAGGTGAGGCAGATGGGCGCGTCGAGCCCCTGCTTGAGCTGCTCGACGAGCGGCGGGGTGCCAAGAGTTGGTGCAGTCATGCGGTCTCCACGACGCCGGAATCGAACAGGGAAGCGAGTGCGGTCTCGAACGACCGGCGACGGTCGGGGGCGAAGGCGTCGATCGCCGACGTCGCGCTCGGGTGGTCGTCGAGCGACTCGACGAGATCCACCAGGTCGGTCGACTTGAGGAAGACGAGGCGGCGGGTGTCGAAGTGGTACGCCAGCGCGCCGAAGGGCTCGGGGCGGAGGCCGACACGCGGGCTCAGCCGGTAGGCCCCGGAGGGATCGAACACGTCGATGGTGTGACGCCTAGTAGACGCCGCACATCCCGTCGATCGAGATCTCCTCGACCAGGACCTCGTCGACCACGTCGGTGGTGTCGGAAGTCTCGGCGACGACGTCGTCGCGCTCGTCGATGCTCTCTGGGGCGGTCTCGGTGACGGTCATGGGGCACCTCGGAATCGGTGGCGGGAAGTCGGTCCAGGCGAGCCTGGTTACCCTCTCGCACCTGCCACCCAGAGGAGCGACGTGCCCGAGGGGCTTCCCGAATCTATCTCACTGCGACTCGACCACGGCACACGCCGCAGCGACGGCGGACGCACCTTCATCGGTGGTTCACCGCTGCGCGTCCTGCGACTCACCGAGGCTGGTGCCCGCATCGCCGACCGCCTGGTCGCCGGCGATGCGATCGGGCCGGATGCGTCGACGCAGACCGTGGCCCGCCGGTTGCTCGACGGCGGCTTGGCCCATCCGGTGTGTGACGAGGTCCCACCCCTCACGGTCACGGTGGTCGTGCCGGTGCGTGACCATGCGCCGGAGCTGGCGTCGCTGATCGCCGGTATCGGTCCGGTGCCGATCGTGGTCGTCGACGACGGTTCACGCGACCCTGCGGCCGTCGCCGCCGCCGCCGGCGCCGCCACGGTGATCCGCCACGACCGATCTCGTGGGCCGGCCGCGGCGCGGAACACCGGATGGCGGGCGGCGTCGACCGACCTCGTCGCCTTCGTCGACGCCGACATCACCACGCCGTCGGGATGGTTGGAGCCCTTGGTCGCCCACTTCGCCGATCCCGAGGTGGGGGCGGTGGCCCCCCGGGTACGCGGTCGAGGGACCGGACATTCCGCCATCGACCGCTACGAGCGCCATCGCTCACCCCTCGACCTGGGACCGGAACCGGCCCGGGTGATCCCGCGCGGCCGGGTCAGCTACGTCCCGACCGCGACCGTCATCATCCGACGCTCGGTGCTCGAGGATGCGGACGGTTTCGACGAGACGTTGCGCTACGGCGAGGACGTCGACCTGATCTGGCGCATCGCCGACGACTGCACGGTCCGGTACGAACCCGCGGTGCAGGTCGACCACGACAACCGCCCGACGTGGCCGGCGCTCCTTCGCCAACGTCTGCAGTACGGGTCGTCGGCCGCCCACCTCGACCAGCGACATCCCGGCCAGGTCGCTCCGGTCGACGTCAACGTGTGGAGCCTGGCCGCGTGGTCGATGATCGCCCTCGGCGGCAGACGCGGCGTGGCCGCAGGCGTGGTCACGTCCGCCACCAGCGCCGCGCTGTTGGTGCCCGACCTGCGCGGGCGGGTGGACGACCCGATCGCCGAGACCGTCCGCCTCGCCGGCGCCGGCAACCTGTGGGCGGGTCGCTGGCTCGCCTCCGCCACCGTGCGGGCCTGGTTCCCCATCGCGCTGGTTGCCGCGACGCGGTCGTCACGAGCACGCCGAGCCCTCGCCGTCGCCCTCGTCGTTCCCGGCCTCCTCGAATGGCGTGACCGCCGACCGGACCTCGGGGCGGTCCCGTGGACTGCGGCCCGGGTGGCGGACGACGTCGCCTACTGCGCCGGCGTCTGGCGCGGGTGTGCCCAGGTGCGCTCGTGGCGTGCGCTTCGCCCGCGCCTGTCGGGAATCCCGGGGCTCACCCGCCGCTGAGGACCACCGAGCCGACCGGGCTGTGGCACCCGTCACCCACGTCTCGACGATGCGCGTCGTGGCGACTCCGGATTGCTACCGTCTGGTGGTCGACCCGCGGGTGTAGCTCAATGGTAGAGCCCCAGCCTTCCAAGCTGGTCATGCGGGTTCGATTCCCGTCACCCGCTCCAAACCGCCCCGTCTCCCCCACCATGAAGGTCCAGGACCTGTGAACCGACTCTCGAAGCTGCTCCTGATTGCGTCCCTCGCCATCATGTTCACCGGCATCGGGCTCGCGGTGGCGCAGCCGGGTTCGCTCGGTGGCGACGACGACGGCGCCGCGAACGCTCCGACCGACGAGACCCCAGAAGACGAGACCACGACCACGTCCACGGACGGCGGCGATGGCGACAGCGGCGAGCCGGACACCACGGCGACCAGCACCGCACCCACGACCACGGTGACGGCTCCCGACGACACGACCTCGACCACCGCACCGAGCGATGGCACCGGGTCCGGATCGGGGATCGGCTCCGACGGCACCGACTCGGGCAGCGACACGTCGGACGACCTGGCCGACACCGGCGGCGAATCGCTGATCCTGGCCGGCCTGGTGCTCGGAGCCGTCGGCCTCGAGCTGCGTCGACGCAGCCAGCCGTCCGTCTGAGCGCCGTCCGTCGGAGCGCCGTCGACCGCACGCCGCGGTCTGACGCGCCTCCGGTAGGACTCGAACCCACAACCTGACGGGTAGAAACCGTCTGCTCTATCCAGTTGAGCTACGGAGGCAGGCGAGGCAGCGTACCGACCGGGCCGGCGACGTCAGTCCTCCGGGTCGGCCCAGATGTTCTTGCGCTTCCAGATCCGGCGGGCCGCGGGCGTGAGCAGACCGAGTTCGCCGGCGAGACGGCGGACCTTCTGCAAGGCCGTGGCCGCTCCCTGCAGGAACTCGGGGTTGTCGGTGTAGGCCTCGCGGAGCACGTCGTCGGGGATGGCGAACTCGCGGATGAGCTGCTTCGACGGCATGAGCATCAGTCGACCCATCTCGCCGAGGATGAGGGGCGTCCCGATCGACAATGCGATACGGCCGTGGCGGGGCATCGACGTGATGCGGTCCTTCAGGTAGTGACGGGCGAAGGACAGGTGCCGGGCCTCCTCGGTGACGTGGTTCTTCATGATCCGCTCGAGGAGTGGATGCGCCCCACCCCGCCGCAAGGACTCCCGCTGCACGTGGTCGATCGGGTCCTCGCCGCCGAGGACGAACATGAAGAAGAGCTCGGGGAACCACGATCCCATCGAGACGACGATCCGGGAACCGAGACGGGCGTCCCACGGCATCCCGTCCACGTCGATCCCCGACCGGTTGACGAACTCCTGGAACATCAACTGGTGCTGACCCTCCTCGATCAACTCGTGCATGGCGTAGCGGTACTCCGGTGCGCCGTTCGGGAGCGTGTTGACGTACTCCAGGATCCCCCGGCACAGGACGTTCTCGAACTCCAGGCCGGTCTTCATCTTCGAGACGACCGCGAACAGACCGAGGCGGGCTCGCTCGGGTTGCGGGAGCGCTCGGTACCACGCCGTCTGTGCCAGCGGATCGTCGTCGTTCAGCTCCCAGCGAGGATCCGCTGCGTCGATCTCGTGGTCGTCCCACGGCACGTCGAGGTAGGCGTCGAAGTTCTTCCGGACCGATTGCTCGGAGAGGCGACGGACGAGGGCATGGAAGCGACCGTCGACGTCGTCGGCCTCGTCGACCTCGTCGACCTCGTCGGGAACGGTTGTCGTCTCGGTGTCCTGCTGCATGTTACCGACAGTAACACGACGGACAGCGGCGCGCCGGGCGGTGCCGTCAATCGCATCGGTTTCGTCCCCCGGGGTTCCGACTGCCTAGGATCGCCCACCCTTGGTGGCCGTAGCTCAGTCCGGTTAGAGCGCCAGGTTGTGGCCCTGGAGGTCGGGGGTTCAAGTCCCCTCGGTCACCCCATTCGAAATGTCAGTCAGTCTGGACGACCGCTAGATTCGTCCGCTTGCCATGCCCCTCTAGCTCAACTGGTTAGAGCGTCGGACTCTTAATCCGCAGGTTCTGGGTTCGAGTCCCAGGGGGGGTACCACCGGAGACCGCAGGCCAGGGCCTGCGGTCTTCTAGCGTCCGACATCGGATCTCCGCCCTCAGCCCAGCGACACCCGCCCTTAGGGTGTGCTCGGTGACGGATCGCGACGACTCGCTCCGCGTGGGGCCCGAGCACGAGCTCTTCGAGCGATCG
>JBFIHN010000125.1:0-8688 GCA_041601775.1 Acidimicrobiales bacterium | reverse complement strand
GGTGATGTCCTCGCCGGCGAGCGTGACCGACCCCTGACGCACCGGGATGAGACCGAACAGGGCCTTGAGCAGCGTCGACTTGCCGGCGCCGTTGGGGCCGATGATGCCGATCAGCTCGCCGTCCTCGAGCGTGAGCTCGCAGCCGGTGAGGATGTCGACGCCGGGCACGTAGCCGGCCACGATGCCGCGGGCTTCGAGCAGGCTCATGCGTCGTCTCCGTCCGGCGCGGGCGCCTCGTCGGCACCCAGGTGCAACTCGGTGCCGATCACGTCGGTCTGCGCACCGGTCACCTCGGCCACCACCGCTTCCTCTTCCCAATCGCTGAGGTCACTGTCGTGGTGCGCGCCGAGGTAGGCGTCGATGACTTCCTTGTTCGAGCCGATCGCGTCGGGCGGGCCTTCGGCGATGATCCGGCCCTCGGCCATGACCACGACCCAGTCGGAGATGTCGAAGACGACGTCCATGTCGTGCTCGACGAAGATCACGCTCATCCCCTCCTCGCGGAGGTTCTTCACGTGTCCGAGCAGCGACTGGGTGAGCGCCGGGTTGACGCCGGCCATCGGCTCGTCGAGCATCACGAGCTCGGGCTTGGCCATGAGCGCACGGGCCATCTCGAGCAGCTTCCGCTGCCCACCGGAGAGCGATCCGGCGAACTCCTCCCGCATGTGGTCGAGCTTGAACCGGGCCAGGAGCTCGTCGGCCTGGGCCTCGATCTCGGCCTCCTGGCGGCGCCACAGGAACGGCAGCAGCGACGGGAGCATGCGCTCGCCTCGCTGGTCGGTGGCACCGAGCTTCATGTTCTCGATGACCGTCATCTTGGCCAGCGCCTTGGTGAGCTGGAAGGTCCGGATCATCCCCTTGCGGGCGACCTGGTGCGAGGCCATCTTCCCCATGGGCTCGCCGTTGAACTCCCACGCGCCGCCGTCGGGCTGGTCGAAGCCGGTGATGAGGTTGAAGAAGGTCGTCTTGCCGGCACCGTTGGGGCCGATGAGCGCGGTGATGACCCCGCGCTGGAACTCGAGGTGGTCGACGTCGACGGCCACCAGGCCACCGAATTGCCGACGGACGCCGTCGACCTTGAGGATCGGGTCGGGTTTGGCCGAGCCGGGCGTGCGATCGACGCCGGCGAAGGGGTCGACGGCCACGACGGGAGTGTCAGCGGGCATCGAGTTCGATCTCCCTGCGGTCGCCGAAGATCCCCTGTGGACGGAACACGATGAGTCCGGCGAGGAGCAGCCCGACGAGGATGAAGCGGACGGCGCCGACCTGCGTTCCGGTCATGATCGCGTCGGGGATCAAGTCGTTGCGGTCCGCCTGACGCAGGAACGTGTCGGTGAAGGCCAGCACCATCCAGAACAGCATCGCGCCCACGATCGGGCCGATGACCCGCGCCGCACCGCCCAGCAGCAACGCCGTGAGGATGAAGAACGTCAGCGGTGTCCCGAAGTTGTCGGGCTGCACCGACTGGGTGGCCACGGCGTTGATGAATCCACCGAGCGCACCGATCATGCCGCCGAGCACCAGCGCCTGCATCTTGTAGGCGAACACGTTCTTGCCCAGGCTGCGGGCGGCGTCCTCGTCCTCGCGGATCGACTTGAGCACACGGCCCCACGGGCTGCGCATCAGCAGGTACACGACGACGGCCACGATCACCACGAGCGCCCAGCCGACCGTCATCGGCCAGAGGTCGGTGTGGCGGAACTCGAGCGGCCCGAAGCCGTACCTCCCCGGGTTGTACGGATTGATGTCGTAGAACTCGCCGGCGAAGTTGTTGATGCCCGACGAGCCACCGAAGTAGTCCGAGAACGTGACCGACCGCAGGATGAGCCGCAGCGACTCGGCGGCGGCGATGGTGACGATCGCGAGGTAGTCCGCCCGCAGGCGGAGTGTCGGCACCCCGAGGATCAGCGCGAAGATCGCCGCAGCGACGAGGCCGGCGAGCACACCGAGCCACATCGACTGGTCGAAGTACTCGACGGTCACGCCCACGCCGTAGGCGCCCAAGGCGACGAAGGCGGCTTGACCGAAGTTGAGCAGGCCGGTGTAGCCGAAGTGGATGTTGAGACCGATGCCCGCCAGCGCGAAGACGATGGCGTCCTTGGTGAACGCGGCGCGGATGGTGGTCTCGAAGATCAGGCCCCAGTCCATGCGGGCTCCCTTCTCGTCGTCATCCGACTCGCTCCGCTCTTCCCAGGATCCCCTGCGGGCGGACCAGGAGGATCAGGATCAAGATGGCGAACGCCCCGACGTTCTTGAGCTCGGTCGACACCCAGATGGTCGACACCTGCACGAAGAGCCCGATGATGAACGAGCCGAGCAGGGCGCCGTAGGCGGTACCCAGGCCGCCGAGGGTGACACCGGCGAACATCAACAGCAGCAGCTGGAACCCGAACTGGAAGCTGACCTGCTCGCCGAGGCCGAACAGCACGCCACCGAGGCAGGCCAAGGCGCTGCCGCTGACCCAGACGAAGAGGATGACGCGATCGACGTCGATGCCCGATGACTCGGCCAGGTCCGGGTTGTCGGCCACGGCACGCATGGCCTTGCCGATGCGGGTCAGCTGGAGGGCGAGGCCGACGCCGACGAGGACCACGACCGAGATGATGATGCTGTAGATGTCCTTGGCGGTGATCGAGATCGGCCCGATGTCGATCGCCCGTTGGAGTGCGTAGTCGCCGTAGGGGCGGGTGCCGCCGCCGAACTGGTAGAGGAAGAGATACCGCAGGATGAAGCTGAGACCGATCGACACCACCATCATGGCGATCAGCCCGGTCTTGCGTCGGCGCAGCGGCCGCCAGATGCCGAGGTCGCTCGCGCCACCGATCGCGCCGGTGGCCACCATCGCCAGCACGGCAGCCGGGATCAGCTGGATCCCGAGGGTCTGGTTGAAGAAGTAGGCGACGAGTCCGCCGAGCGTCACCAACTCGCCGTGGGCGAAGTTGACCAGTCCGGTCGTGCCGAAGATCAGCGACAGCCCGATCGACGTCATGGCGATGATCAGGCCGAACTTGATGCCCTCGACCGTCAGCTGGAAGAACTGGTCGAGCTTGGTGCCGACGTTCCGGGTGTCTTCGCCCAGCGCGAACAGGATGGGACGCGACTGCCCCGGACGCACCGAGACCTCGAGGGAGGCACGGTCCTCGTTGCGCAGGTCGATGTCCTCGGGCAGCGAATCGGGATCGATGGACACGACGTAGGCGCCGGGGCCGGGAAGCCCGATCGACCAGGTGCCGTCGTCGTCGGTCTCGACCGACTCGATCTCCTCACCCTCGGCGGTGGCGACGGAGATGACGGCGCCGGCCACGAGGATGACCTCGTCCTCTTCGTCCCCGTCGGCCTTGAGGGTGCCGCCGACCGACTCGGCCGCTTCGGTCTCGTCGCCGTCGGATTCCTGGGCGGCAGCAGGCACCACGACCGAAGCCAACACGAACGTCATGACGAGGATGCCGAGAAGCGCAGCAACAATGGTCTTCGGGATTCGAGACGTCACGGGAGTCGGACCATACAGAACGGCGCACCCGGTGCGCGCCGTCGAGCGCCACCTGTCGAATTGTTTTCACATTCGACGGTCGGGATCGGCGTCCGTCACCGGCGCGCTCCAGACGCTCACGACCCCAACTGCAGCGACTCCAACACCTCGTCGATGGTGCCGACCATGCCGGTGATGAAGCTCCCGAACTCGGCGTAGACGGCCGACGCCTCGTCGTAGCGCATCGTGTAGACGACCTCCTTGAGGTCGTCGGGGTGCTGGGCGAAGAGGGTCACGCCCCACTCGAAGTCGTCGACGCCGGTCGACCCGGTGATCACCTGGAGGATCCGTCCGGCGAAGGTCCGCCCGGACTTCCCGTGCTCCATCATGAGCCGCATCCGGTCCTCGTAGGGCAACGTGAACCAGTTCTGGTCGGTGTTGCGCCGCTTCGACATCGGGTAGAAGCAGAACGCCGGCTTGCCCTCGGGCGGGAGCTGCGGATGGAGGCGGGCCTGCTTCATCTCGTCGGGAACGCCCTGTGCGTACTCGGAGATCTCGGTGAGCGACACGTAGCTGTCGACCAGCTCGAGCCCTGCGCTCGTCAGTTCGGTCTGGAGCCGGCGCAGGCGCCACTGGTCGGCACCGAGGACCATGAAGCCGAGGTCGGCCTTGTGTCCGAGCACGGACACCGGCACCACCTGGTAGCCGTCGGCCTCGGCCGACGAGACCGCGGTCCGGATCTCGGCCGCATCGGCGAGCGGTCCTGACGCGAAGAAGAGGTGGAGGACGGCTTCGCCGTCCGTGGGGATCGAGGGGGTAGTCACGTCCCAACCCTAGAAGCCCTCAGGGCAGGAACCGCTCCCGCTGTGAGCGGGCCGGGAGCCCACACCGGTCGCACCTCCCGAAGAGGCGGTCGCTCGACGCTGCGATCACGGGGCCACCACCTTCGAGAGCGTCTCACCGAGGAGATGCACCCGGCCGGGGACGTGCCCGTTGGCGATGGCGTTGACCGTGAACCCGTCGATGCCGAGTGCCATCCATGCGCTGAAGTGCTCGCCCACCTCGTCGGGGGTCCCGTACGTCAACATCGAGCGCATCGCCTCGGCGTCCTCGGCCGACATGGACGACAGGTCGAGGCCACGTCGCCCCAACGCGTCGTCGACCTCGGCGACGGCCTGCTCGTGGGTGGGAGCGATGCAGGCATTGCGCTGCATGGTCACCGTGATCTCGCTCCGGTCGCGGCCGAGCCGCTCGCAGTGCGCCGCCAGCGCGTCGAGCTTGCGCGGGATCTCCTCCGGGCCGGCTGTCATGTTCGAGTCGTCGGCGTACTGCGCGACCATCCGTAGCGTCTTCTTCTCGCCCGAGCCCCCGATCATCACCGGAATCCGGCTGAGCGGCGGTGGCTGGTTGATGGCTTCCTTGACGGCATAGCGCTCGCCGGCAACGGTCGGACGCTCGTCGCGAAGCATCGGCAGGATGATCTGCAACGCCTCCTCGAGCTTCTCGAACCGATCGGTGAACGAACCGAACTCGATGCCGAAGGCGTCGTGCTCCTGCTCGAACCAGCCGGCGCCGATGCCCAGCTGGGCGCGTCCGTCACTCACGATGTCGAGGGCAGTGACGGTCTTCGCCAGCACGGCCGGGTTCCGGTAGGTGTTGCCGGTGACCAGTGCCGAGAGCCGGACGGTCGAGGTGTGCTGCGCGAGCGCCGCCAACAGCGTGTAGCACTCGATCATGAAGTCGTCGGGCTGGCCCAGCATGGGCAGTTGGTAGAAGTGGTCCATCACCATGACGGTGTCGAACCCCGACTGTTCCGCCTCCTTCGCCTGTTGCACGACGAGCCCGAAGATGCCGTCAGGGCCCACCGTCCCCTCCCCGTCGGGGTAGGTGAAGTTGGGGATCTGGTAGCCGAGGCGCGTCATGCGACCGACGCTAACCCCGAGACGAGCGTTCAGCGGGCGGTGACGGTGACGGTCGCGTTGTAGTCGGGGACCTGCGAGTGGGGCTCGCGGTGTTCGGGTCCGGCTGGCAGGAGCACGTTGCCCTCGGGCCAGTGGATCTGCAGGCTCCCGCGAGCGAGACGTGTGCAGTGGAGGTGGCCGTCGTACGAACCGGTCTCGGAGGTGAGGCGGACCGGCGCGCCGTCGACCATCCCGAGCGCAGCGGCGTCGTCGTGGTCGATGTAGACCGCGTCGCGGCCCGCTCCCGTCAACGGGTCGACCTCGGCGTACACCATCGAGTTGAACTGCTTGCCGCGTCGGGTCGCGACCGTGAACGTGCCGGCGGCCGGGCGCGGCATCGACGGTTCGAGCGGCGTGAACCGCGCCCGCCCCGACGGCGTCGGGAACACCCCGCCCGCACACAGGTGCCGGCCGCCGTACTGCACCTGGTCGCCCGTCTCACGCAGGTCCTGGATCCCCTCGTAGGCGGGGACCACGGCAGCGATCTCGGCCCGGAGGTCGCGGTTGGTCGGCCACGAGAACTCGGGACGCAGTTCGGGCCGGACCCGGGAGGCCACGTCGGCGAAGAGGCGCCACTCGCTCCTGGCCTCGCCGACCCGTCGAGGGATCTCCGGCGAGAACGCGATCCGACGCTCGGTCGTGGTCGACGTACCGCCCCCTTCCTGCTCGTAGCGGGTGAGCACCGGCAAGAGGATGACGTCGTCACCGGGTTCGAGCATCTGCGACGACACCACGATGTCGGCGTGCACCCGCAGCGGGATCTTCGCCATGGCGGCATCGACCCTGGCCGGATCGGGCAGGACCTCGCGGAAGTTGCCACCCGAGGTCCACAGGACGTCGATCTCCCCTCGCTCCGCGGCCTCGAGCATCTCCGGGGCGGTGAGTCCGGGCGCCGCGGGGACGGCGAACCCCCACAGGTCGGCCATCTCGGCGGCGTTGTCGGCATCGATGGTCCGTCCACCGGGGAACGCCGTCGCGTAGGCCCCCATCTCGGCGCCACCCTGCACGCCGGAGTGGCCTCGGATCGGCATGAGCCCGGCGCCGTCACGTCCGACGTTCCCCCGGCTGAGGGCCAGGTTGACGATGGCCTGGACGCCGGACACGGCGTCGGCGTGTTGGGTGATGCCCATCGACCACGTGAGGATCGCCGAGGAGGCGTCGGCGTACTCGCGAGCGAACGCCTCGACGACCGACGCGTCGACACCGGCCGCAGCGCACAGGTCGTCGTGGCCCTGCGCCGCCAACGACGCGACGACGTCGTCCCAGTCCTGTGTGTGGTCGGCGATGAAGCGGTGGTCGACCGCGTCCCACTCGATGAGCTTCTGCAGCACGGCGTTGGCGAGCGCCACGTCGCCACCGGGTCGGACCGGTACATGGAGGTCGCAGATCTGGGTGCCGAAGAGGAACGACTCGACGGTGGACGGCACCCAGTAGCGGTCGAGTCCCGGTTCGAGATACGGGTTGACGACCACGACGCGCAACCCGTTCTTGCGCGCCAGGTACAGGTGCTTCATGAACACCGGTTGGTTGTTGGCCGGGTTCGACCCCCACAGGACGAGCAGGTCGGACTCCAGCACGTCGACCAGCGAACAGGTCGACGCGGCGACCCCGACCGTCGCCTTCAGACCGCTGGTCGACGGCGCATGGCAGACACGGGCCGCCGAGTCGATGTTGTTGGTGCCGATGGCCCGCACCGCCTTGGCGGCCGCGTAGTACACCTCGTTGGTGAGGCCACGGCTCGTGAGATACACCGCGCTGCGATCCCGGCCCGCGTCGCGCAGCCCGTTGGCCAGGGCACCCAACGCCTCCTCCCAGCCGATCGCCCGGAAGCCGGCCTCGCCCCGTCGACGTCGCATCGGCACGCCGAGACGCCCCATCGACCGCAGGTCCTCGCCCGACTTGCGTCGCAGCGGACCGACGTCGCTCAGCAGCACCGGGTCGATCGGGTCCGCGGTGTTGAGCTCGAGCAGCCGCAGGCGTGTCGTGCACAGGTGGATGCCGTCCATGGTCCAGTCGTGGAGCCCCGCCACCCCGAGCGCACAACCGTCGCACACGCCCTTGGTGAGCACGTCCCACGCGTACTTGGGGTGGTTGAGGTTGGCGATGGCGGTGCGCACCATCTCCTTCTCGTGCCGGGGCTTCTGCATGCCGATCCCGTTGATGTGGGTGACCGACACCCAGTGTTCTGGCTTCCAGCCGCGGAACTGTTCCTCGAGGCTCATTCGACCGTTCCCTCGTAGATCCGGGCGTGGCCGCCCGTCGCCCACCCCACCAACGTGATGCGGGCGATGCGGGCGGCTTCGACCGCCAGCGATGTCGGAGCGCCCTTGGCGACCACGAGGGTCACGCCACCGGCCCATGCCTTCTGCACGATCTCGAAGCCGACCCGTCCGCTGACCGCCAGACCCAGGTCGGGGGCCGGGATGGCGCCGGCCAGGAGCCGTTCGCCGATCACCTTGTCGACGGCGTTGTGCCGACCGACGTCTTCGCGCAAGACGACGGTCGCACCCGAGCGGTCGAACAACGCCGCGACGTGGACGGCACCCGTGGCCGCGAAGATCGGGGCCGCGCCGAGCAGTCGTTCCGGGGCGTCGAGCACCAGCGACCGCGGGAAGGGGTCGCCGGCGGGCAGGGGCCGGAGACGGGTCCGCAACTCGTCGACCGCCGTCGTCCCGCACATCCCGCAGGCCGACGAGGTGACACCGAGACGGGGCTCGGGCACGGGCGCGAAGCCGCCCGTGCCGACGGTGACGACGTTGAACTCCGACTCCACGACGGCGCCAGGGCCGTCGCCACGGCAGTACTTCACCGACCGGATCGTCGCATCGCCGAGGAGGTCGTCTGCGAGGCAGAAGCCGGCAGCGAGTTCGAAGTCGTGTCCGGGCGTCCGCATCGTGGTCCCGACCAGGTTGCCGTCGAGGCGGATCTCGAGCGGCTCCTCGACCGCGACGTCGTCGGGTCCACGCGTCGACCCGGATCGATCGATCTCGGTGGTGAGGATGCGATTGGTGCGACCACGACTCATCGGACCTCGCAGCCTAACGACGCCCGGTGGCGGCAGGACTCGGACCGATCGATCACGAACCATGCAGGAACGTCGGAGGGAACGCCCGGGAGGGGTGCAGCAATGCAACGCAGTGCACGTATCGCGTCGACCGCGGTCGGGGTGATCGTCCTGTTGGCAGTGACCGTCGTCGGGGCACCGACCGTGGCCGCCGACCAGACATCGATCAACGTCCCCGTGGTCCACATCGAAGG
>JBFIHN010000124.1:0-8696 GCA_041601775.1 Acidimicrobiales bacterium | reverse complement strand
GCCGTGGCGCTCAGCGGCTGCGCCGTCGACGTACGAGAACTCACCCTGCGCACCCCGACCCTCGACGACGTGTTCCTCGAGCTGACCGGCAATCGCATCCAGGTCGACCAGGACTCGTCGCCCGACCCGGCCGAGGAGGCCTCATGACCGCTCGCATCGCCCCCGCTGATCCCGATGGCGTCGTCGCACCGTCGAGCACCATCCGCGCCAGCCGCGCGGGGTTCGCACGTGACGTGGTCAGTGTCGCCGGCCGGGCCATCCGGGCCCTGCCCCGCGAACCCGAGGCCATCATCCCCGCGCTGATGGTCCCGCTGTTCTTCTTCGTGGTGAACATCGGCTCGCTCCAGGAGCTGGGCGAGCAGGCCATCCCCGGCCTCGACGTCAAGGCGTTCCAGCTCCCGGTCGCCATCATCTTCGCCGTGACCGGCGTGTCGCGCGCCGCAGCGCTGGTCACCGACATCCAGGACGGCTACTTCGACCGCCTCCTGTTGACGCCGATCACCCGGCCGGCGCTGCTGCTCGGGTTGATGGTCGCCGACTTCACCCTGGTGTGCGCGCTGTCGATCCCGGTCCTGGTGCTCGGCCTCCTCGTCGGCGTCAGCTTCGGCACCGGCGTCATCGGCATGGTCGTCTTCGTGCTGCTCGCCGGATCGTGGGGCCTGGCCTTCACCGGCTTCCCCTACGCCATCGCCCTCAAGACCGGGAACCCGGCCGCGGTGAACTCGAGCTTCATCCTGTTCTTCCCGTTCGCCTTCCTGACCACGGCGTTCCTGCCGCGCGAGGCGCTGACGTCGTGGCTCGACACCATCGCCGGCTACAACCCGGTCACGTACCTGCTCGACGGGCTGCGGTCGCTGCTCAGCGACGGGTGGGACGGCGAGGCGCTGCTGAAGGCGGTCGGCGCGGTGTTGGGCGTCGCGACGATCAGCATGACCCTGTGCTTCCGGGCGCTGCAGGGCCGCGTGGCCCAGAGGTAGTCCGGCCAGCGGGGCTGGGCAATCGCCGGCGCATCCCCTATGCTCGGAGGTGCCGCCGGCAGGTATCCCACCGCTGGACGGAGCCAAAGGAGACACGCCATGTCCAAGTCTTGGAACGCGCCTGCCATCGCTGCGCTGAAGCACCGTGCGTCGGACGACCAGCAGGTCAGCCCGCTCGTGATGGTCACCGCCTACGACGCTCCTGGCGCCCGGATGGCGCACGAGGCCGGCATCGACCTGATCCTGGTCGGCGACTCGCTCGCCATGGTCGTGCTCGGTTACGACGACACCCTCCAGGTGACGACGGCCGACATCGCCCACCACACCGGTGCCGTGTCCCGCGGTCTCAAGTCGAGCGACCACGAGAACACCAAGCCGATGATCGTGGCCGACCTGCCGTGGATGGCGTATCACACCGACCCGCACGAGGCGGTCCGCAACGCCGCCGATCTGATCCGTGCCGGCGCCCATTCGGTCAAGCTCGAGGGCGGCCGCAAGCGCCTCGCGATGATCGAGTCGATCCTCGACGCCGAGATCCCGGTCATGGGCCACCTCGGCCTGACCCCGCAGTCGGTCCACGCCATGGGCGGCTTCAAGGTCCAGGGCAAGGAGCACGACGCTGCCCTCGAGTTGGTCGCCGACGCCAAGGCGCTCGCCGCCGCCGGCTGCTTCGCCATCGTGCTCGAGGGGGTGCCCGACAAGGTCGCCAACATGGTCACCAGGTCGGTCGACGTCCCGACCATCGGCATCGGCGCCGGCAACGGCACCGACGGCCAGGTGCTCGTCTACCACGACGTCCTCGGCATCGAGGACCGCATCACCCCCAAGTTCGTGCGCCGGTACGCCGACGTGAAGACGGCCTCGGTCGAGGCGCTGTCGGCCTTCGCGGCCGACGTCCGCACGCGGGCCTTCCCCGACGACACCGAGAGCTACCACCTCTCGACCGACACGGCCGAGACACTCGGGCTGTACGGCCACACCGGCTGAGTCGGACCCAGCAGCGGGGCCGGTTTCGCTCGTCGGCGTCGGACCGGGGTACAACTAGTCGGAATTGTCCTCACGCGGCGGGTCGGCGCGGCGATGGGGACATCGCACGGTTGGCGACTCGGAAAGACACGAACTCATGCGCGGCGACACTTCGGCGACGACTTCGACGCGGCGGTCCGGCCGTGCAATCCGGGTGCTCGCTGCGATCGCGATGCTCTCGACCTCCTTGGTCGTCGCGAGCGCTTCGCCGTCCTCGGCAGCACAACCCGTGCCGTGGGACGAGTGCCCCAACACGGCGTTCCAGACCTTCGGTGAATTCTCCGAGCTCAACTTCTCGTACTTCGACATCGAGTCGGCCGAGGTCGACGTCATCAGCGCCTGGAACCCGCCGCCGCAGCTGAACGCCATCGACTACGACCTCGGGACCAACCTCGTGTGGGCGATGAGCAACCAGAACGGCGAGGTGTGGACCATCGACCGCAACGGCGACTGGTTCCTCATGGGCACGGTCCCCGGGGTGCTCAGCAGCATCGCCGGCACCGTGGTCGGGAGCGGCCGCTATGCCAGCCGAGCCGGCAGCAGTTCCGACGTCCAGATCGTCGACATCGACCCCGACAGTTCGGGCTACCTCACGCTCGAGGGCCGCTACCCGTTGCGCACCGCCGCCGGGAACCCGGTGACCTTCGACGTCGCCGACATGGCCTACAACCCGGCCGACGGCATGATCTACGCCGCCACGCAGACGACGAGGCTCGTCCGCATCGACCCGACGCCCCGGCCGAACGGGACCCTCCTCGCCGCCGACTTGGGCGCGATCACCGGCGTCACGGGTGCCTCGTCGTTCGGCGGACAGTTCTTCAGCGCCGACGGGTCGTTCTACGTCCTGCAGAACAACGCCGGCGGCGGCGAGCGGGCGACCTACCAGATCGACCTCGTGAGCCGACAGGCAGCCCTGCTCGCCACGGCTGCACCGAACGTGAGCATCAACGACGGCGGCGCCTGTCTCTTCGCCGGCGACTACGGCGACGCGCCCGACTCCTACGGCACCGCCAAGGGCGGGACCGTCGAGCCGGCGTTCCACCTCACCCGGAGCAACGAGGGCGACTTCGCCGGTCTCGCTCGTCTCGGCGCGCTGATCGACACCGAGACCAACGGCGTCCCCACGCCCGGGGCCGACGGCGACGACGCTCGCGGTCAGGACGACGAGGACGCCATCGCGCCCGGCACGACGATCACCGTCGTCGACGGCGCGACCGCGATCGACGTCCCGGTCGACAACGCCGCCGCGAGCCCCGTGACGCTGTCGGCATGGGCGGACTTCGACGGCAACGGCACGTTCGACCCCGACGAGCGGTCGATGGTTCCGGTCGCGCCCGGTCAGACCTCGGCCCCGCTCGCGTGGAGCGGTGTCGACATGAGCGGCTTGCCGCCCACCGGATTCGTGCGCCTGCGCATCGCCGGCGAGTCGGTGGCCGACCCGCAGCCGACCGGGACCCAGACCGGTGGCGAGGTCGAGGACCATCAGGTCACCTTCACCACCAACCAGGCCGACCTCCGACTCGACAAGGCGATCTCGAACACCTCCCCGCCCGTGGGCGAGCGGGTGACGTTCACCCTCTCCGTCGGCAACGACGGCCCTCAGGACGCCACCGCGGTGTCGGTCGTCGACACCGTGCCGCCCGGCTACGCCGACGTGGCAGACATCACCGGCGGCGGCGTGGCTTCGGGTTCGACCGTGACGTGGACCGGTCTCGCGGTCCCCGACGGGGGATCCGTCGACGTGTCGTTCTCCGCCGTGGTGCAGGAGCAGGGCGGATACGTGAACTCGGCCGAGATCACGGCATCGGACCGACCCGACCCCGACTCGACCCCGGGCAACGGCGTCGACACCGACGGCGACGGCAACGTGATCGACGACGTCGGTGACGAAGACGATGGCGACGCGGTGGGGGCAACACCGCGCCGGACCCCCGACCTGCACGTGCTCAAGTCGCTCGACGGCAACGCCGACGAGGACGCGAGCGGCACGGTCACGGTCGGCGACACCCTCACCTTCCGCATCGACGTCCAGAACACCGGCAACGTGACCCTCGAGGTCGAGGCGAGCGATCCGATGCTCGACGGCCTCGTCTGTGTGCCGGCGACGCCGGCATCGCTCGCACCCGGGGCGTCCACCTCGTGCACCGGCACCTACGAGGTGACCCAGGACGACGTCGACACCGGCACGATCGAGAACCATGCGTCGGCGACCGGCACGGATTCCAGCGGTACGGCCGTCACCGACGACGACACCCACACGGTGTCGATCCCGGCTGTCGGTGGCATCTCGCTCGACAAGACGGTCGCGGCGAACGCCGACGAGGACTCGTCGGGTTCGGTCACCGCCGACGACACGCTCACCTACTCGTTGACCGCCACCAACGTCGGCGAGACGACGCTCTCCGGCGTCACGATCGACGACCCGTCGATCGCGACCCTCGACTGCGCACCGGCCCTGCCCGCCACGCTCGTCCCCGGAGCATCGGTGACCTGCACCGGCGAGGCGGTCGTCAGCCAGGCCCAGCTCGACGCCGGCCTGGTCGAGAACACGGCGACCACCTCGGGGACCGACCCCCGGGGCACGGAGGTCACGGACCGTGACCAGGCGCAGATCGTCCCGCAGTCGATCTCGTCGATCGACCTCGACAAGGTGCTCGACTCGAACGCCGACGAGGACTCGACCGGCACCGTCACCCTCGGCGACACCGTCACGTACGGGTTCACGGCGACGAACACCGGCACGGTCACCCTGACCGACGTTTCGATCGCCGATGCCATGCCCGGACTCGGCGCCCTCACCTGCACGCCGGGCCAACCGACGACGCTCGCCCCGGGCGAATCGCTCGAGTGCACGGCGTCGATCACCGTTCGCCAGCACCACGTCGACGCCGGCCGACTCGACAACACCGCCACGGCCACCGCCACGCCGCCGTCGGGTCCACCGGTGGCCGACGACGACAGCGAGACCGTGACGGTTGCGCAGGACCCCTCGATCCGGGTCGCCAAGACCGTGCTCGGGGCCGGCGACACCCCCGGTGAGACCAACGACTACCGGTTCCTGATCACCAACGACGGCACGGTGACGCTCACCGACGTCGCCCTCAGTGACCCGATGGTCCCGACCCTCGACTGCGACACGCCGCTCCCGGCGGCCGCGCTCGCGCCGGGCGGGACCATCACCTGCACCGGGTCCTACACGCTCGCACAGGGCGACATCGACGCCGGTCGTGTCGACAACACCGTCGAGGTCACCGCGACGACGCCCTCTGACACCACCACCACCGACACCGACCGGGCGTCGACCCCGGCCGAGCAGAACTCCAGCGCCCGACTGATCAAGACGGCGACCACCGCTGTCGACGTGGATGGTTCCGGCGACCTCACCGCCGGCGACGTGCAGAGCTACTCGTTCGAGGTCGTCAACGACGGCAACGTGACGTTCACGGCGAGGCACGTCGATGATCCGAGCATCGGGCAACTCGACTGTGGCGACGCGACGGTCGCGCCGGGGACCTCCGTGTTCTGTGAGGCGGGCACGTACGAGATCCAACCCGGGGACGTCGACGCCGGAACGTTCCTCAACACCGCCACCGCGGACATCGTGGCCGCCAACGGCGACACCCTCAGCCCGAGCGACACGGCGGTGATCACGCCGGCCCAGCACCCCGGCATCCAGGTCGACAAGCGGATCGTGGGCCTCGACGCCGCCGTCGGTCTCGACGACGAGGTCACCTATGCGTTCGTGGTCACCAACACCGGCAACGTGACCCTCACCGACATCGTCGTCGACGACCCGCCCGTGGCGGTCTCGTGTCCCGGCACCGAACTCGCCGCCGACGAATCGATGACCTGCACGGGCTCCCGCACCGCCGACCAGGCCGACCTCGACGCCGGCGGCATCGACAACCACGTCGAGGTCAGGGGCACGCCGCCGTCGGGACCGGACGTCTCCGACACCGACGACGAGCGTCTGACCCTCGAGCAGACGCCCGACATCACGGTGGTCAAGACCGTCGACGGGATCGACGACGTCGACGGTTCCGGCGACCTGACCCCGGGCGACGTCGTCACCTACGAGACCGACGCCACCAACACCGGCAACGTGACCCTCGGCGGCGTGACGATGGAGGATCCCGACGCCGTCCTCGTGGACTGCGACCTCGACACGCCCGCGACCCTGGCCCCGAACGAGTCGCTGACCTGCACGTTCACGATGGCGGTGACCCAGGACCAGATCGACGACGGGTCGATCCTCAACACGGCCACGTCCTCGGGCCAGCTGGGCGACGGCCCCGTGGTCACCGACGAGGGTTCTGCGGTCGTCGACATCCCTCCCGCTCCGGACGTGGAGGTGGCCAAGGCGGTGCTCGACGCGCCACCGCTGCTGATCGTGGGCGACGTCCTCGACTACACGTTCACCGTCACCAACGTGGGCAACGTGACCCTGACCGGCATCACGCTGACCGATTCACTGCCCGGAGTCACCCCCGAGTGTCCCGCCGTCGCCCTGGCACCAGGCGAGTCGCTGACCTGCACGGCGAGCTATGTGCTCACCCAGGCCGACACCCTCGATGCCGCCCTGGTCAACGAGGTCACGGCCTCGGCCACCCCGCCGTCGGGGCCGGCCGTGACCGACACCGACACCGTCACCCTGCCGATGCCGCCGATCGACCCCGACGTGCCCGCCACCGACGGCCAACTCTCGATCGACAAGGTCGTCGTCGGCGATCCCGGCGTCGCCGAGCCCGGCACCGTGGTCACGTTCGAGATCGTGGTCTCGAACGCAGGCCCTGGTCTGCTCAGCCACGTCAACGTCACCGATCCCCTCCCCGGCCTCAGCCCGCTGGACTGTGACCGCACCCTCCCGGCGACGCTCGACGCCGGCGACGACATCACCTGTCGTGCGGGGTACACGGTGACCCAGGCCGACGCCGAGGCCGGATCGGTCCGCAACGTGGCGGCCGCGCACGGCACCGACCCCGACGGCCGACAACTGGTCGTCAGCGACGCTGCCGTGGTGACGACCGGGGTGGTCGTGACGCCGACGCCGACGCCGACGCCGGCCACGCCTTCGTCCTCGGGCGGTCCGCTCGCCTTCACCGGTGGCGCCCCCTGGCCGCTCGCGGCGATCGGGTTCGTCCTCGTGCTCACCGGGCTGGCGGCCACGTCGTCCCACCGGCGCCTGCGGACGGTCTGAGGGCCGGACGGGCGGTCCCGACGCCGGGTGACGGACGAGGGCCATGGTACGGACGCCCGGTGACGGTCGCCGTCGGTGAATCGGCTGTCAGACTGCATGGCCGTGCCCGACCCCCTCCTCGACCGTCCGACGTGGGCGCCCTCGTGGCTGCCCTCCGTCGACGATGTGCGGGCCATGCGGTGGTTCCGATGGATGGTCGGCCTCGTGTTCGCCGCCGGCTGCGCGGCGTGCGTCGTCGAGAGCGCCGACTCGCCGGCCGACCCGACCCTCGGCGACCCGGCGGGCGAGGACGATCCCACCGTCTCCGCTCCCGACTCGGTCACCGGGCTCGCCGCCGACTTCGGCACGATCCTCGTCGACGTGGTCACCGCCTCGGGCGAGGTGTTGGAACTGTGCCTCCTCCACGCCGACGAGCCGGCCGAGCGCACCCAGGGCCTCAAGGGGGTCACCGACCTCGAGGGCCACGACGGGATGCTGTTCTCCTTCGACGAAGACGTGCAGTCCAACTTCGTGATGGTCGACACGGTGACGCCGCTGTCGATCTCGTGGTGGGCTGCCGACGGCTCGTTCGTGTCGGGGACCGACATGGCCCCGTGCACCGAGCCCGACGCCAACGCCTGTACCCGATTCCCCGCCGCCGGCCCGTACCGACACGCCATCGAGGTGTTCCAGGG
Source organism: Acidimicrobiales bacterium (assembly GCA_041601775.1). GTDB lineage: Bacteria > Actinomycetota > Acidimicrobiia > Acidimicrobiales > Salinilacustritrichaceae > Salinilacustrithrix. The sequence continues at coordinate 822 of JBFIHN010000124.1, read as the reverse complement.
CGAGCGCCCGGAACTGGGCGCCGGTTCGACGATCGAGGTCCGTCCCGGGAGTTCTTGTCAGACCTCGTGACGCATCGACGGCGGCAGCGGGGCCTCGGACCTGAAGGTCCACTCGTCGTTGTCGGACCACAATGTGGGGTTCGCATACGCCTGGGCCGAGATGGTGACGGTGTATTCCACCGTGTGGATGAGGTCGAACGTCGCGATGTAGGGCGTCTCCGGCTCGACGCGCATGCTGGCGCAGCCCAGTCCGCCGGTGCTGTCACTGCAACTGAACCGGTAGGCGATGCCCTCGTGGGCGACCTGCTCACCACTCGCGCTGTCGGTGCAGTACACCTCGATCGTGAGCTTGTCGTCCTCCGGTGAGACGATCTTGGCGGGTTCCTCGACGGCGAAGACGTTGATGTCTCCGCTGGGCATTGGAAGAGGTTCCGGATCGGGCCCCGGTCCGGGACCGGGTCCGGGACCGGGTCCGGGACCGGGGTCAGCGGCGGAGCCGACCTGCGCCCGGGCGACGCCGGTCGCGAACACCGACGGTGCCGCCCACGCGGCAGCCGCGCCGGCCGCCGATCGCCGCAGGAACTGGCGGCGCGCCGACACCCCACCCTTGGATGCCATTCGATCGTCCATGCCCGCCGCCCGATCCCTGTCGTCCGCCGCCGATGTCGAACCGACCATACCGAACATCTCGGACGCCCTGGGCCGACGAGTGCGGTGCCTCGCGGGCAGTGCCCTGGGAGTTCTTGTCAGACCCCCTGAGCACACTGGGGGCATGAATGTGAATCCTACGCAAGCCCCTCGCTACGCTGACCGGCTTCTATC
>JBFIHN010000123.1:0-8751 GCA_041601775.1 Acidimicrobiales bacterium | reverse complement strand
GCCAGGGCCGCGGCGATGTCGGCCGCAGCGCGGTAGGTCGGCGAACCCCGCTCGGCCGCGTGACCGCCCATGAGCGCCGTCGGCCGACAGCCCGGCGCCCACAGCCGATCGTGGAGGAAACGGGTCATCGCCGTGTCGTGCAGCGAACGTTCGGTGGCGACCGTGGCCGAGTCCGGGGCCCGGAGGCCGTGGATGGTCGCGTCGAGGTACGTCGTGCCGTCGAGCGTGTCGGCCCACGACCCGACCGTCGCGGGGTCCCAGCCGGCGAAGAGGTCGTGCCGGGTGTACATCCGCTCCGGGGTCGGGATCACGAGCGGCGCGCGACCGTCGCGGTGCGCGGATCCGTCCGGATCATCCGCGGCCCCACGTGGTGATGGGCGACGAGTGCTCCCAGTCGGCGAGGAGCGTGCGCAGCGCCGTCAGGAGGAGGAGTGGCTGGTCGAGCATGAGGTGGTGGCCGGCTTCGGGGATCTCGACCACCGGGGCGACGTGCCCGAGCAGGTCGTACATGTAGTCGCCGATCTCCGGCGTGACCAGGCCGTGCTCGGCGCGGAACAGGGCGACCCGACACGTGACCTGGGGGAGGAGGACGCGGGGCTCGGACCGGGCGGGCACGAAGATCTCCGGGTCGTACTTCCACGAGAACCCGCCGTCGACCGGACGCAGCGAGTGCCGGCCGACGTGGTCCAGCACGTAGGGCAGGTAGTGCTCCTGTTCCGGCACGGTCCGGAACCGGGTGAGCGCGGTCTCGACGTCGGGGTACACGCGCAGCGGACCGAAGATGTTGCCGCGTCGGGCGGCCTCCATCTCCGGGTCGGGGGCGGTCACCGGCGAGTCGAGGATGACGATGCCGCGCAGGCGGTCGCCGTGGCGGGCCGCGGTGCCGATGCTGACGAAGCCGCCCATCGAGTGTCCGATGACGACCGGGCGGTCGCCCATGTCGGCGTCGTCGGCCACCGCGAGGACCTCGTCGGCCCAGTGGTGGAGCAGGTAGTCGTCGCGGCGCCCGGAGTCGCCGTGGCCCGACAGGTCCATGGCGACGACGCGGTAGTGGTCGGCCAGCAGGGGGACGAGGAAGCTCCACCAGTGGGCGTGGGCGGCGCCACCGTGGATGAAGACCAGGCCCGGGGCGCCACGCGGGCCCCAGGTCAGGTAGTTGATCTCGCAGCCGTTGCAGTCGACCCGGTGGACCTCGGGTTCGGACGCGACCGCCCGTTCGAACCAGGCCGGGGGTGTTGCGTCGTCCGCCACCGAGCTCAGGCGTCGGCGGAGGACTTCACGGCACCGAGCACGCCGTCGACGAAGCCGTCGATGCCCGCAGGCAGCGACGAGCGCTTCCACGCATAGCCGGCGACGACGTCGGCGCCCTCGGCCGTGAGCTGCTTCTCGAACTTGGCGAGCGCCGGGCCCGGGTTGATGGCGTAGGTCATGAAGATGGCGACCTGCTTGCCCGTGAGCTTGGGGACGTTGGCCAACCGTCGGGCGTCGCCGGGCTTCTGGCCGATGACGAAGTGACCGGCGACCCAGGTGCCGAACACGACCAGGTCGGCGTCGGCGAGCTCCTTGTAGTGGAGGTCGTCGACCGACTGGACCGACACGTCGTGACCCCGGTCCTCGAAGTCGGTGCCGATGAGCTCGGCGGCGCGACGGGTGTTCCCGGTCTTGCTGGCGTAGACGACGGCGATCTTCATGGCCGGAGATCGTAACCGGCCCACACCGCAATCTCGACGCTCTCGGCGTCGGGGGCCGACGCTGAGAGCGTCGAGTTCGGTCAGTCGGGGAGGACGAGGCCGGCGAGCTCGGTCGCTCGCTGGTGCACGAGGACGTCGCGGTCGATGTCGGGCGACACCAACACCTCGATCATCATGCTGAACAGCTGTCCCCGCAGGAGCCGGGCCAGGGCGGCGACGTCTCCCGTGAACTCGGGGATGAGGTCGGGGATCCAGCGTTCGAGTGCGATCTCCAACTCGCTGCTGAGCTGACGGGCCATCGCCATCGCGTCGTCGTCGGAGTGCACGGCCTCGCCGAGGAAGAGCCGCCAGACGACGTCGGTGTCCAGTGCCTCGGTGGCGATGAAGGCCAACAGGTTGCCGAGCCGGGTCGCGGGGCCGCCCCGGCGACCGACCGGCGGGTCGACCATCGACGCCAGCTCCTCGCCGTAGGCCCGTTCCTCCATGACCGCACGGAGGAGGTCGGACTTCGAGGGGAAGTAGTGGTACAGCGTGGCGACGTTGATGTCGCACGCCCCGGCGAGCTGGCGCATGCTCGTCGTCGACGCGCCCTGTTCACCCATGAGCGCGAGCGCGGCGTCGAGGATCCGGGCCCGTTGGTCGGTTGTCGTGGCCACTGCTTCAGATGGCGTGCTCGGGCGTGAACACGGCCGGGAGGTGGGCGATGGCGAGCACGAGGGACGAGTCGCCGCGGTCCAGGGGAGCGTCGTCGGGGACCCGGATGTCGGGGAGGCGACGGAAGAGCTCCTCGAAGGCGACCCGGAGCTCGGCCTTCGCCAGGTTGGCTCCCATGCAGTAGTGGGTCCCGATGCCGAAGCCGAGGTGGGGGTTGGGGTTGCGTTCGATGCTGAACGTGTCGGGGGCGTCGAACACGGTCTCGTCGCGGTTGGCCGACTGGTAGAGCATCAAGATGCGGTCGCCGACCTCGAAGTCGACGCCCTTGTAGGTGTGGGCCTCGGTCACGGTGCGGTGGAAGGAGAGGACCGGCGACACGTAGCGCACGATCTCGTCGATCGCCGAGTCGATCAGCGTCGGGTCGTCGAGCAGCTTCTGCTTCTCGTCGGGGAAGCGGCTGAAGGCCTCGAGGCCGCCGGAGATGGCGTTGCGCGTGGTCTCGTTGCCGGCCACGACGATGAGGACGAGGAACATCAACAGTTCGTCGTCGGAGAGGTCGCGTGCGGCGTGCGCGTCGCTCTTGACGGCCTCGTCCCAGTCGAGGTCGCCGGAGTCGTACGCGCCGGTGAGGATGCCGATGATGTCGTCGGTCGGCGCGCTGCGGCGGTCCTCGATGATCTTCGTGCACTCGGCGACGTACTCGCCGAAGGCCACGCCGGCGGCGATGGAGACCGGATCGTCGGGGTCGGTGTGACCGTCGCCGGCCATCATGTCGTCGGACCAGCGGTAGAGCTTCATGCGCTGGTCGGGGTCGAGGCCCATGAGCTCGGCGATGATGATCAGCGGCAGGTGGATCGCGTAGTCCTCGACGAAGTCGATCTCCCCGCGGTCGGCGATCTCGTCGATGACCTGGTTGCACACCTCGCGCATGTGGTCGGAGAGCTCGCGCACCCGTCGGGGGGTGAAGCCCTTCGAGATGATCCGACGCTGGCGGGTGTGTTCGGGGTCGTCCATCGAGATGATCGACATCACGGCCGGCACGTTGGGGCGGACCCCCTGCGCGGCGGAGTACAGCTCCTGGTCGCGGGAGATGGCGCTGACGTCCTCGTGGCGACTCACGACGTAGAGGTCGTTGGTGGCGTCGTAGTAGACGGGCGCGTTCTCGCGCAGCCACCGGTACGTCTCCCACGGGTCGTCGTAGAGCCTCGGGTCGAGGATGTCGATGGTCTTCTCGGAGGGGAGCCGGTCGGAGACGTCGGTCATGGGCGCGACGCTACCAAACGATCGTTTGATGGGGAAGGGGTTCTTCAGTCGGGGAGCGCGAAGTACACGGGTCCGCTGAATCCCTCGGTCCCGAGCATCACGACGTCGGCGACCTCGCTCGGCACCGTGAAGCACGCATTGCCGACGGCTTCGTCGCCCTGTTCGATGAACCCGGCGCCGAGGATCGACCGGGGCACGGCACCACAGCTGGCGTCGTAGTCGTTCCAGGTGCCGGTCCCGTCCGACACGAAGAGGGGGATCGCCGCCGGGTTGCCGACCCCGGTGGCGTCGGTGAAGCGGACGGCGACCTCGACGATCATGTGTTGGCGGCCGAGCGGCGCGTCGATGGCGATGCCGTTGAAGTCGGCCAATGTCGTCGAGGCGTCACGTTCGACGGCGAGGACCTCGATCTCGTAGAGACCGAGGACGTAGGCCTGGCCGAAGGGGATCGGGTCGTCCGGGGTGCCGATGGTGGTCGGGTCGAGGTCGGTCGACGGCGGCGTGTCGAGGTCACCCGACGGCGTCTGGGGGACCGAGGGGGTCTGCGGGATCGTGTCGCCGGGAGGACGGGTCGTGGCCGTGGTCGTGGGGCTGGTCAGCGGGGGCGCCACGGTGGGTTCGTCGGCCTCCGAGGCGCGTCCGGCGAAGAAGCCGATCACGATCCCGATGAGCAGCGTGACGACGGCGATCGCCGTGACCGCCCCCGCGCCCAGGCCGCCCTCCGGTGGTGTGGCGTGCGCGCCGGGCGCCCCCAAGGGCTGGCCCGGCAGGGCGTTCGGGTGGGGCGAGGTCGACGACGCAGGCACGCCGGGCGGTCGGAAGTGGAGCGGCGGCGGGCCGGGTGGTGGAGACGATCGGGCCATGTCCCTGTCGACGCTACCGTCGCCGGTGCACCGGGTCCGGGCGGCACCCGGGGTGCGGTCTGGCAGGGCGCCTCGGGTAGGGTGGCCCGCTCCAGGCGGCGTGGCCGAGTGGCTTAGGCAAGGGACTGCAAATCCCTGTACGCGGGTTCGATTCCCGCCGCCGCCTCCAACTCTCAGACCTGGTATATTCCCTGGTCAGACACTGTTTTCGTCTGGCCAGGACAGTGTCCGTGATTGACCGTGGTTGACCCCGAAAAACCGGGATTACGCGTTGGCGTGTTCCCAAATTGTTCCCAGGGGGCATCAGTCATGGCATCGATCGAACGCCGATCCGGCCGCTACCGCGTGAAATATCGCGACCCGCTCGGTCGGCAACGCAGCCGGACCTTCACCCGCAAGGCGGACGCTGATCGCTTCGCCGTGGAGATGGAAGCCGACCTCGCCCGCGGACAGTGGCTCGACCCCGCCGGTGCCCAGCTCTCGGTGGACGAGTGGGCCGAGACCTTCCTGTCGTTGTGCCGCCGACTCGAGCACACCAGCAAGGCGACCTACGAGCGCGATCTGCGCCGCTACGTGCTGCCCCGGTTCGGCGGGTACCGGATCGGGTACCTCCCCGCCGAGGACATCGAGAACTGGCTGAACGACGAACTCGACGCCGGGATCGCTCCCAGCTCGGTGCACCGCCACTACCGCACCCTGCGGAGGATGCTCCAAGTGGCGATCGAGAAGCAGAAGATCACCGCCAACCCGTGCGACCGGGTGACCCCGCCGCGGGTACCCAAGAAGGAGATGGTGTTCCTCGACTGGGACCAGGTCGTCGAGCTGGCCAGCGCGCACCACCAGCGGTACCAGGCCATGATCCTGTTCGCCGTCGAGACGGGCATGCGATGGAGCGAGCTCGTCGGCCTGCGTCGGGGGCGCCTCGACCTGCGCACCGGGAAAGTCCGTGTCACCGAACAGCTCATCCGGGTCGGGGCAGGGGAGTGGATCCGCAAGGGTCCCAAGACCGAGGCCGGGGTCCGGTCCATCTCCCTATCGCCGGCCCTGGTCGAGACGATGCACGACCACGTCCGCCAGCACGCGGGCAGCGGCGCCGACGGCCATGTGTTCACCAGCACGCGCGGAACCCCGCTGATCTCATCGTCCTTCCTGAGCAACCACTTCGGTCCCGCTCGCGATGCCGTCGGCGTCGGGTGCCGGTTTCACGACCTCCGCCACACGTCGGTGGCCCTGGCCATCGCCAGCGGAGCGCACCCCAAGGCCATCCAGACGCGCATGGGCCACTCGTCGATCACCGTCACCCTCGACCGGTACGGGCACCTGTTCCCCGAACTCGACCAGGCGATCGCCGAATCATTCGGTCAAGAACTCACTGCGGCCCGCGACCGTCAGCTCCGACGGGTCGTGTCGGGAGACTTCGGCTGATCGGTCACATGGATCCTGGGCGCGGACCTCGACGGGAGTCGTCGACGAAGCCCGAGATCTCGGCCGGGTCGAATCGGAGCAGGCGGCCCCACTTGATGAAGGGCATCCTGCGCTCCTGGACGAGCCGTCGAACATGACGCTCCGTGACGCCGAGGTGCTCGGCGACTTCGGCGATGGTCATGAGACGGGGCACCGGGTGGTCGGTCGTGGACATGTTGGTTCCTCCGAGTTGTTGGCTTTGACCTGCCAATGCCGTTCCGGGGACCGAAAACGGCCAAATTCGTCGAAGATTTCTGGTCGACGTCGGCGCGTGGTGGTCGCTCGAGTGCCGTCGAGGTCGTCGCCGATGAGGTCGTAGAGGGCGGCGAAGTCGCGGTGTCGTTGTCCGGTGGTGACCGTGATTGTCCGTTCGTGAAAGAGTTCTGGACAGCGGGCCGGAGACGTGCGAATCGTGGCAGAAGAGCCGACGAGGAGAACACGTTTGCAACCTGCGGTTGGGCCCTCGTCCCACCGCCGGGTGACCGTGGCGAAGGGTGCCGACATGGCGTTCATGCGGATGATGGGTCGTGAGTCCGTCGCCTATCACCGCGCCACCGTCCTCGATCGCGGCGACGATCACGCCGGCCAGGTGCTCGACTACTACGGCAGCCGGGGAGAGACGCCGTTGGTGTGGGGCGGCTCGGGTGCCGGCCGGCTCGGACTCGAGGGCCGAGTCACCCCGCTGACGTACGCAGCAGTGTTCGGGGAAGGCGGCACGCTCGATCCGGTGACCGGCGAGCGTCTGGTGACCACACGCCGTCCGGGCATGGAACTGGTGGTGTCACCCCACAAATCCGTGGCCGTTCTCGGCGCCATCGGAAGAGCCGACGACATGCACGCCATCGTCGACGCCGAGACCTCGGCGACGCTCGAGTTCGTCGACTCATGGTTCCGTGAACGGGGCGGTCGACGCGGACGCGATCAGGTACGGACCGCAACCTCGGGCCTCACCTGGGCGGTGACCCGCCACGGGACGTCCCGGGCCGGGGACCCGGCCGTCCACGACCACGTGCTGGTCGCGAACGTCGTCGAGATGCAGGACCTGCGCGGCGGGTGGAAGGCGCTCGACACCGCGTCGCTTCGCGATGTGCTCCATGCGGCGACGATCGTGGGTCGAGCTGCCGCCGCCCGCCGGGCGGTGGAGTTGGGATATGGGATCGAGGCCGACGAGGGACGGTCGGGACGGCTGCGCAGCTGGCGAGTGGCCGGCATCCCCGACGAGGTGTGCGAGCTGTTCTCGAAGCGGTCGGCGGAGATCGACGATTTCATCGACGGGCGAGGCGCGGACTCCTACCGAGCGCGAGCGGTGGCGGCCCGCACGACACGGGCGGCCAAGGTCGAACAGGCACCGGATCTGTTGGCCGTGCGGTGGCACGCCGAGCTTGCTGGCATCGGATGGGCGCCCACGCGGATCCTCGAGTCGATCGACCACGCCGCCCGACCGGTACCCGAGCCACTGGACGACCAGTGGTTGGCCGAGATGATCGCGGCCGTGACTGGGCCCGGGTCGCGGCTCGGGGCCGCCAAGGTGCTGTCGCGACGGGACCTGGTCGTGGAGGTCGGACCGCATCTCTATGGCCGCCCCGTCGAGCTCGTCGACCTGGTCGTCGATCGGATCCTGCGATCGGAGCTGGTGGTTCCGCTCGTCGCAGTGAACGCAGCCCGAGAACAGGTCTACGCCCCAACACGCGCGCTCGCCGTCGAACAGGCCATTGCCGAGACCGTCGAGCGACTCGCCACCGAGCCCGTCCAGTCGGTACCGGCCGCGACGACGACGGACGCGATCACCGCCAAGGAACACGATCTTGGTGGGGTCCTCACCGCCGGCCAGGCCGCAGCGGTCGTCGACATCGGTGCGGGACGCGGACGCGTGCAGTTCCTGGTAGGAGTTGCCGGCGCCGGCAAGACGACGGCACTCGACGCGGCGACCGCCGCGCTCGAGGCCGATGGATGGGACGTGATCGGCACCTCGACCTCGGGCCAGGCCGCCCGGACCCTCGCAGCGAAGGCTGGAATCGACGCACGCACCGTGGCGTCGTTGCTGTGGCGGCTCGACCAGGGGCAGCTGCCACTCAGCGCTCGCTCAGTAGTCGTACTCGACGAGGCGGCGATGACCACGGATGACGATCTGTTGCGACTGGTGAGCGCGATCGATGTCACCGGCGCGCGCCTGGTCCTGGTCGGTGACCCGGTCCAGCTCGGTGCGGTCGGGCCCGGCGGTGCGATGGCGGCACTGATGCGCCGCCACCCCGACCTCGTCACGACCATGGACCAGAACGTTCGACAACACGACCCCGGCGAACGCGATGCCCTTGCCCATCTCCGCAGCGGACGGATCCACCGGGCACTGGACTGGTACGCGGAGAACGACCGGATCCAGCCAGCGCAGACGCTCGACGATGCCCTCGCCAGCGTGGTGACTGCGTGGAACCAGGACGTGAGAGACGGCCGGTCGACCACGATGCTCGCCTGGCGGCGAGACCACGTCGCCGAACTCAACCGGCGAGCCCGGAACACCGCGCTCGCCGCCGGACGCATCGACGGGCCAGCCCTCGATGTCGGTGATGACTTCGAGGTCGCTCTCGGAGACCAGCTGGTCGCCATGGCGCCGAACCCGCGGCTCGGGATCGTGACGAGCCAACGCCTGGCCGTCACGGACGTCGACCCCGAACGCGAGATCGTGGCCGTGGCCGCCGGCAATGGTCGGACCGTGGAGTTCACGGCCGCCGAGATGTCCGGTGGGCGAGTCGGGTACGGGTACGCCACGACCATCCACCGGGCCCAGGGCGCGACGTTCGACACCTGTCACGTCTATG
>JBFIHN010000122.1:0-8765 GCA_041601775.1 Acidimicrobiales bacterium | reverse complement strand
GCGGTCGAGATCGCCCACGACTACAACTACGCCCAGGTGCTGACCCTCGACCTGCTGGGCCGGGGATTCCGCTACCTCGAGGTCCCGATCGACTACGCCCACCGTGAGATCGGTCGTTCGTTCGTGCGCCTGCCGACCTACCTCCGCCGGGTCGTCCCCACCGCCTACGCCGTCTGGCGCACCCACCGCCACCCGGACCACCCGGACCACCCGGACCACCCGGACCACCCGGAACCCCGGGTTCTGGGTGCGCGATGTGCCAGCACACGTCCCGATCGCGCACCCAGAACGGTGGGGGGTCAGTCCTCGACGACGAAGTCGCGGAAGCGGTCGCGGGCGGCACGCCACGCCGCGTGATCGAAGTCGCCGCCGGAGCCGACACAGTCGGCGGCCGCGAACCCCATCTCGAGGACGTGGTGGGTGTTGTCGGGCGTGAAGAGCCCCTGGCGACCGAGGACCGTCACCCGGTGTGACCCTGCCAGGGCCCGCTCGGCACGGTCGAGGGCGGCCAACGCGGCCGGGGTCATGACCGGGTACACCGAGGGCAGGCGGATGACGTCGACCGACTGCACCGACGGGTCGGGGAGGCCGCTGCGGACCAGGTCGTCGGCGACGCGGACCCCGAGATCGGCGGCGCTCGCTCGCCACACGCCGTCGTCACGCCAGCACGGGATCTCGGCACAGAGCACCGTGCGGTCGGTCGGGTCGGTGGCGCTGGTCCGGTAGTTGGCCGGCTCCGAGACGCGTGTCGCCAACACCGATCGTTCCGGGAGGTAGTGGGCGTCGAAGGGCGTGTAGGGCCGTCCGGCCACGGTGAGGTACACCAGCACCATCGCCCGGACCGGCAAGGCCACCTGGTCGGCGTCGGCCAGTCCGAGCCACGACGCGGTGCGTCCCGCCGACAGGGTCGAGAACACGTGCGACGCCGTCACGATCCGCCCGTCGGCGAGGCCGACGATGACCCGATCGTCGTGTTCGATGAGACCGGTGACCTTGGTCTGGAGGCGGACGTCGGGGATGAGCTCGGCCATCGATTCGCTGATGGCACCGAACCCACGGCGCGGGTAGAGGAACGTCGGGGTCGACCGCACGCCCCGCGCCAGCCGCCGAGCGATGTCCGACGGCGACGAGGCCGAGACCCGACGTCGGGCCAGCTCGCCGGCGAGCGTGGCGGGGTCGGTGTCCCACAGCTTCCAGGCATAGGGCTCGTGGAACTCCCGCCAGACGGTGGGCCCGAGCCCGGCACGGACCACCTCGGCATACGAGTCGGCTCGAGGCGACCGCAGGGGTCCCGTCGCGGCATCGAACCCGGCCCTCGCCGCCACCGTCGCTGGCAGGCCCCGGAGCAGGCCCACGGGCGTGAGCGGGAACGGCAGCCAGCGGCCACCGAGCCGGATGCGGCCGTTGCGGGGCCGCTCCTGCACCTCGACCAGCTCGTCGATGGCCGCACGGGTGTCGGGGGTCATGACCGGATGCAGGCGATGGCTCCCCAAGTCGACGCGCTGACCCGAGATGGTCCTCGATCCCGCCATGCCACCGACCCGGTCCCCGGCTTCGAGCACCACGACCTCGTGGCCGACCCGGGTGAGACGCCAGGCCAGCGCGAGGCCGGCGGGACCCGCGCCGACGACGGCGATCACGAGCGGGCGAACGCGACGGCCGGCGACCCGACGGCGACCACGTTGGCGGTGTCGCCACGGTCGAACCGAGGGACCGACACCTCGCGGATCCGGACCTGGGTCCCGTCCGCCAACGCGACGACGTACACGGTGTCGTGGCCGTAGTACTCGGCCAGTTGGACCACGGCGTCGCTGGCACCGTCGGTGTGCTGCTCGGCCGACAGGATCCGGAGATCCTCCGGGCGGAACAAGACGTCGACTGCGCCTGCGACCGCAGACCGCACGGGCACCCGACCGACGGCGGTGTCGGCGAACGCCCCGGTCATGGTCCCGGGGACCAGGTTGGCGTCGCCGACGAATCGAGCGACCCACGCGTCGGCCGGCTCGCTGTAGATCCGGTGTGGCGGCGCCTGCTGCACGATCACGCCGTCGGACATCACGGCCACGTCGTCACCGAGGACGAACGCCTCGTCCTGGTCGTGGGTCACGAAGACGGTCGTGATGCCCACGCGGTGCAACAGTTCGTGGACCTCGGTGCGCACCTTGGACCGCAGGGCGGTGTCGAGGTTGGAGAACGGCTCGTCGAGCAACAGGGCCGACGGTTCGGGGGCCAACGCCCGGGCGAGCGCCACGCGCTGCTGTTGCCCGCCGGACAACGTTCCGGGCGATCGGTCACCGAAGCCGCCGAGACCGACCATCTCGAGCGCCGCCTCGACCCTGGGGCCCTTGCGCTCGCTGCGCGGCAGCCCGAAGGCGACGTTGCCTCCAACCGACAGGTGGGGGAACAGTGCCCAGTCCTGGAACACCATGCCCACCCGACGACGTTCGGCCGCGACCTGCGACCCGGCACCGGTGACGAGCCGCCCGCCGATGACGATCTCGCCGGCGTCGGGGATCTCGAGACCGGCGATCGACCGCAGGAGGGTCGTCTTCCCGCAGCCCGACGGTCCCAGCAGCGCGGTGACCTGCCCTGCGGTGACCTCGAGGTCGACACCGTGGAGCACCTCGGTCTCGTCGAAGCTGACCGTGAGGTCACGGACGCAGATGCCTTCGCTGGCGGCGGTCATCACACGGCCCGATCGATGTCGAGGGACAGCTGGTCGAGACGGACCGGCTCGTCGAAGAAGTCGGGGAGCGGACGCTCGTGGACCACGGCCAGGCGCTTGGTCGACCGGGTCAGCGCCACGTAGAGCGCCCGCAGTCCCTGGGCCTCCTCGTCGACGATCGCCGCGGGTTCGACCACCACGGACGAGTCGAGCTCGAGGCCCTTCACCATGCTGACCGGCACCACGGTGACCGGCTCGTTCAGCCCTTGGCGGGTGGCCTTGCCGTGCGGGACTCCTGCGGCATCGAGTGCGGACGACACGGCCTCGAGCATGGTCGCCGGAACGATCACGGCGAGGGATCCTGGTTCGATGATGTCGCGCTCGGACCGTGCGACCTCGGCCACCCGGGCGGCGAGCGTGCCCACCGGGGCTCGTTCGATCAGCGGGTCGTCGCCGCCTTCGCGGACCGACCGAGGCGGCGAGAGCTGCGGGGCGGCGACCCGGAGGACGCGGGCGGCGAGCTCCATGTTCCGCGACGGGATCCGATACCCCACCGTGAGCTCGCGGCGTTGGACGCCGCGGCGCGTCGGGAGATGACTGGTGATCTCGTCCCAGTTCTCGTGGGCCCAGGCGCCGGTCGCCTGGGCGATGTCGCCGACGATCGTGAGCGACCCGTTCAGCGATCGTCGGGCGATCATGCGCAGCTGCATGGGCGAGAGGTCCTGGACCTCGTCGACCACGATGTGGCCGTAGGTACGGATGGTCTCGTCGACCCCCCGCCGCTTCTTGCGCGGGCCGAGCAGCTCGCGGGCCTCGTCGAGGAGCGGGACGTCGTTGCGACTGAACACCACCGTCTCGCCCACCGGTGTGCGTGGGCGATGGAGGAGGGCTTGTTCGTCGGGGCGCAGCCACTTCCGGCTGGCCAACTCGATGAGCGCGTGCGACCCGAAGAGGTCGTGCAGCAGCTGACCGGGCGTGAGGAGCGGCCACATCCACTCGAGGGCCTCGACCACCGCGGGGGCGCGGCGTAGCTGGTCGCGGACGTCGTCGGCGCTCACCGGGTTGCGCGCCGACGCGGCCAGGGCCTCGAAGACCTCGCGCTCGACGAACTTCCGGGCCGCGTTGTGCAGGCGGTAGCGGCGGTGGGCGTCGCGGACGATCGCCTCGCTGGCCTCGACCGTCAGCACCAGTGTCTGGGCGCCCATCCCCACCCGCACGTCGGACCGGAGCTTGCGTTGGCGGTCGTTGACGGCCTTGCGGACCACGTGACCCATCCGGCTGTCGCCCTTGATCCGGGCGACGGGAGCACGGTCGGTGTCGCGGATGACCTCCCGGTCGACGAGATCGTCGAGGACCGCGAGCTCGACCCCGGCCTCACCGAGCGACGGCAGCACCTGGTCGATGTAGCCGAGAAACAGTCGGTTGGGCCCGATGACCAGCACGCCCTGCCCGTCGAGCGGGAAGCGGTGGGTGTAGAGGAGGTAGGCGGCGCGGTGCAGTGCCACCACGGTCTTGCCCGTGCCCGGGCCGCCCTGGACCACCAACAGCCCCGACAGCGGCGACCGGATGATCTCGTCCTGCTCACCCTGGATGGTGCCGACGATGTCACCGAGCTTGCCGGCACGGTTGGTCTCGAGCGCATTGATCAGCGCGCCGTGGCCCTGGATCCGGTCGTCGTCGACGAGGGTGATCCCGCCGTCCTCGCCGTGCACGGCGTCGCCGAAGAGCTCGTCCTCGAGGTTGAGCAGCGTGCGACCACGCGACGTGAAGTGGCGGCGGCGGGCCAGTCCCATCGACTGCGGGCCGGTGGCGCGGTAGAACGACTCGGCAACCGGCGCCCGCCAGTCGACCACGACGGGCTCCTGGTGCTCGTCGGCCACGCTCATGCGGCCGATGTAGTACGTGTCGTTGCCGTGTTCCGCGTCGGTGTCGATGCGACCGAACACCAGGGAATGGTCACCCAGGTTCAGCTGGGTCAGCCGGTTGGCGATGTTCCCCTCGATCATCTCCCGTTCCCAGCGGGCCTGTTCGGTCCCGCCTTTGCCCACCTCGACCATCGAACGGAGCGAGCGAGCCCGGTCTCGGGCCGCGTCGAGGCACTCGTGGGCATGATCGACGTAGGCCTGCTCCGAAGCCAGTTCGGGATGTGACGTCAACGACGTGGCACCTTCCGGTGGAACACGGGAAATTCTGCGAATCGAGGGATCGAACAGCCTACCCGGGCCGGACGTTGTCCAGCAGGAAGGCGAACACCAGCGCCTCGTCCTTCCACGCGTCGTACCGTCCCGACGGCCCGCCGTGACCGGCGCCCATCTCGGTCTTGCACAGGAACGGCCCGGCACCGTCGACCGCTTCGGTCTCGTCCCGCAACCGGGCCACCCACTTGGCGGGCTCCCAGTACCCCACCCGAGGGTCGTGGAGGCCACCGGTGGCCAGCACCGGTGGCAGGGCGACCGTCGGGACGTTCTCGTACGGGGTGTAGGCGGCCATCACGTCGAAGATCGCCGCCGAGTCGACCGGGTTCCCCCACTCCTCCCACTCGATCACGGTGAGCGGGAGCGTGGGATCGAGGATGGTGTTCAGGGCGTCGACGAAGGGGACCTCGGCCACCACCGCCGCCCACGACCCCGGCGAGCGGTTGAGCGCTGCGCCGACGAGCAGGCCCCCGGCGGATCCACCACGGATGGCGATGCCGTCCGGTGCGGCCAGCCCGTCGTCGACCAGGGCACGACCGGCCGCGATCAGGTCGTCGAAGCTGTTCGTCTTGGCCGCGAACTTGCCGTCCTCGTACCAGGAGCGGCCCATCTCCCCGCCACCGCGGACGTGGGCGATGGCGAACGCCCAGCCGCGATCGAGCAGCGACAGCCGGGCGGACGAGAACGTCGGGTCGATCGAGATCTCGTAGGAGCCGTACCCGTAGAGCAGCACGGGTCCCGGCGATCGACGGTCGCCCCGGTGGACGATGCTGACCGGGACACGGGTGCCGTCGTCGGCGGTGGCCCACAGACGGCGCGAGACGTAGTCGGCAGGGTCGTAGCCCCCGAGCACCGGCTGGACCTTGCGGACGCGCCGTGCGCCGGGATCGCCGGGCTCGGCGTCGAGGTCGAGATCGATCACCGTGGCCGGCGTGACCAGCGAGGTGTAGGTGAACCGGAGCTGGGGCCAGTCCATGTCGTCGTTGGCGCCGCTGTGGACCGTCGACACCTCCTCGGGTTGGTCGACGAGGAACTCGTCGCCCGTCGAGAGCCGCCGGACCCGCAACCGGGTGGTGGCGTCGGTGCGCTCGGCCACGAGGAGGTGGTCGCGGAGCACGTCGACGTCCTCGATGCGCACACCGGGCGTGTGGGACACCGCGTCGGTCCACGTACCGGGGTCGGCGCCGACGGTGTCGTCGGCCACAGTGACGATCCGGAAGTCGAGCGCGTCGTCGTTGGTGAGCACGTAGAAGGCGCCTGCGGCGTGCTCGACCGACGCCTCGATGCCCTGGCGGCGGGGCACGAGCACGGCGAACCCGGCGTCGACGTCCGCCGCGGGGCACACCCGCACCTCGCTGGTGATCTTCGAGCCCATCTCGAGCAGGAGGAACTCGCGGTCCTTGGTCGTGCTGATCGAGCAGAAGAACCGCTCGTCGTCCTCGCGGTGGACCAGCACGTCCGCATCGGCCGCGGTGCCGAGTTCGTGGCGCCAGATCTCGTGGGGGCGCATCGCGTCGTCGGGCCGGGTGTAGAAGAAGTGACGGCCGTCGACCGACCATGCCGACCCGTAGTAGACGCCCTCGACCACGTCGTCCAGGTCGTGTCCCGTGGCCAGGTCACGGAAACGGAGTTCGTACTGCTCGGATCCGTTGCGATCGGCGGCCCACGCCAACACCTGGGTCGACTCGCACAGGTCGAGCACGCCGAGCGCGAAGTAGTCGCCCCCGCCCGCCTCGACGTTCGCGTCGAGCATGACCTGCTCACGTGCCGCCACTGTCGCGTCGTCCGGGTCGGGCGGATCGCTCACGCCCGGGTCGGCCTCGACCCGGCAGTACACCGGGTACTGCTGCCCTTCGATCGTCCGGGCGTAGTACCAGCGGCCCCGCTGGTGGCTCGGGACCGACAGGTCGGTCTCCTGGACCCGGCCCTTGATCTCCTCGAACAACGTCGCCTGCAGCTCGGTGGTGTGGCCCAGGACCTCGTCGACGTAGGCGTTCTCCGCCTCCAGGTGGGCGATGACGTCGGCATCGGTCCGGGTGACGTCGCAGAGCCACCCGTACTCGTCGACCGCGACGCGGCCATGGCGTTCGCGGGTGACCGGGCGACGCTCGGGACGTGGCGGTGCCGGCTGGTGCGGGGTTGCGGGCATCGTTCGACGCTACGCGACAAGCTGACCAGGTGCGACGATCGATCGACGACTACCCCTGCTCCGACGACGACCTCCCCGCCGATGCCGACGAACTCGACATCCAACGGATCTCGTGGGGGGTGGCGATCTCCGACGACTACGACGACGCCGAGGCCAGGGTCGTGCTCACCGTCGAGGAGGTCGGCAACGCCGGCGCGGGCCTCGTCGCCCACCTGTCCCCCACCGTCGCCCGACGGCTGCGCCTCGCGCTGCGCGACGCGCTGATCGAGGTCGGCCAGGACGAGGGCCGCTAGCGAGGATCCCGATAGCGTCGGTGGCCCCATGGCGCCGTCACCCGATCATCCGTTCCTCGCCACCTGCCGGGGCGAACCCACCAGCCGTGTCCCCGTGTGGTTCATGCGCCAGGCGGGGCGTTCGCTGCCCGAGTACAACGAGCGCAAGGGCGACCTGTCGATCCTCGACGCGGTCGAGATGCCCGAGCTCGCGGCCGAGCTCACCCTCCAGCCCGTCACCCGCTACGGCGTCGATGCCGCCATCTTCTACAGCGACATCGTCGTACCGGCACGGGCGATCGGGTTCGGGATCGAGATCGTGGCCGGTGTCGGCCCGGTGGCCGAGCACCCGTTCCGCACCGAGGCCGACCTCGACCGTCTCCCGCTCTTCGAGCCAGCCGAGCACGCCCCGTACATCGCGCAGACCGTCGAGCTGCTCGTTCGCGAGCTGGGCGACACGCCCCTCATCGGGTTCGCCGGCGCACCGTTCACCGTCGCCAGCTACCTGATCGAGGGCAAGCCCAGCCGGACCTACGAGCAGACGAAGCGGATGATGTTCGCCGAGCCCGAGCTGTTCCATCGACTCCTCGACCGCCTGGCCGACATCGCGCTGGCCAGCCTGCGCGACCAGGTCGCGGCCGGCGCCAGCGCCGTACAGCTCTTCGACTCGTGGGCGGGTGCCCTCGATCCTGCGACCTACGAGCGGTTCGTGCTCCCCCATTCACGGCGGGTGCTCGAGGGGGTCGCCGACCTGGGCGTTCCCCGGATCCACTTCGGCGTGGGCACCGGGGAGATCCTCACCCTCATGGGTGACGCCGGCGCAGACGTGGTCGGCGTCGACTGGCGGGTCCCGCTGGATGCAGCACGGGAACGAGTCCCCGGCAAGGCCGTGCAGGGCAACCTCGATCCCGCCGTCGTCTTCGCCGGATGGGACGCCACGAAGCACGCGGTCGACGACGTGCTGGCGCGCAACGCCGGGCGCCCCGGACACGTGTTCAACCTGGGCCACGGCGTCCTGCCCGGATCGGATCCGGGCATCCTGCGCCAGATCGTGGACCACGTCCACGAACAGGGATGACCCGACGCGTCGCCGTCGTCGGCGGAGGCATCGCCGGCCTGTCGGCGGCGTGGGAGCTCGAGCGCCACGACGTCGACGTCACGATCCTCGAGGCCGCGGACCACCTCGGGGGCAAGCTCCGGCGCTCCGCGGTGCCGGGACTCGCCATGGCCCTCGACGAGGGCGCCGACGCCTTCCTCGCGCGGGTCCCCGACGCCCTCGAACTCTGCGCCGAGGTCGGCATCGACGACCTCACGCACCCGGCGACCGGCCGAGCCTCCGTCTTCGCCCACGGCGCACTCCGGCCCCTGCCGGCCGCGCACCTGCTCGGCGTCCCGACCGACCTCGACGACCTGGCGTCGACCGGGCTCGTGTCGTCGGCCGGGCTCGAGCGAGCGCGCCGCGACCTCGTCGCCGATGCCGTCGC
>JBFIHN010000121.1:0-8811 GCA_041601775.1 Acidimicrobiales bacterium | reverse complement strand
GTGGGCGTAACAGGACTCGAACCTGTGACCTCACGCGTGTGAAGCGTGCGCTCTAGCCAACTGAGCTATACGCCCCGATCTCGGGAGCGGGGAACACTACTACTGGTCGGGAACGAAGCCGAAGCCCGCAGCGGGATAGATCTCCGTCGCGCTGATCTGGTCGATCGGGATGTTGGCGAGGAGGCTGATCTCGACGGGTGTCGCGACGCCGGGTTCGAGCAGGTCGAGGAAGGTATCGGACCCTCCGACGATCTGGCCGTCGGGGCCGCGGTAGACCGCGGTGACGCCGGTGTCGATCAGGGGATCGGCGAAGTCGGACCGGAGGGTGAACGCGGTACGGACGCCGCTGAACTCGGCCTCCTCGGTCACGATCTCGCCGATCGTGAAGTCGCCGTCGAAGGGCCCCGTCTCCCGCCAGCGGGCGACGTCGAGGGTCACGGCGAGTTCGACGACCGGGACGGCCGGGGCATCGAAGAACAGGGCGCCGACGGCGACCTGTTGGCCGGGGAGCACGATCTCGAGGAAGGCTGCGTCGCTCCCGACCTCGGTGCCGCTCTCGTCGAGCATCCGGACGTCGACCTGGACGCCCTGCGCGAGCCAGTCGGCATGGGGGTTGTCGATGATGACGGCGAAGGTCCCCTCGCGCCGCTCGGCATCGAAGCGGTCTTCGACGATGGTGACGCCCTTGTCGGCGACGGTCAGGCCTTCGGCCGGGCCGGGCGGGACCGTGACGTCGGCGGTCAGGTCGTCGAGCGTCGGGGGATCGGCGTCGGTCACCGACGGTGCCTCGACGTCGTCGCCACGGGTCCCGGCTGCGTCGTCGTCGCCACCGGCGTCGAGCACGAAGCGGACGCCGACGGCCAGGAGGGCGACGACCACGAGGATCACGGCTGCGACGACGAGCGGCGTCCAGTGGCGCGCCGGCGACTCGGTCTCGATGTGCTCCTCGTCGGCCCACTGGGACAGGAGATCCCGGCTGGAGGGATCGACGGTGGGGCTCAGTCCGTCCCAGCCGTCGAAGTCGTCGAACGGGTCGGCATCGTCCGCGGGGTCGGGTTCGTCCGGCAGTTGGGCCGCGCGTTCGCGCAGGAGCCGGATCAACTCGGATTCGGCCGGCGCTCGCGCGTCGTCACCGTCGCTCATTGCCCCCCAGCCCACCACATGGCGTGGGCCCGATGGTGGCAGGTCAGGCGAGCGTCTTCTCGAGCCGATCGAGCGCAGCGTCCTCGTCGATGTCGAGCGCGAACGCCAACTCCGACACCAGGACCTGCCGGGCCTTCACGAACATCGACTTCTCGCCGGCCGAGAGGCCCTTGTCGGCTTCGCGCAACGCCAGGTTCCGCACGACCTCGGCCACCTGGTAGACGTCGCCCGACTTGAGCTTCTCCTGGTGGTTCTTGAAGCGCCGCGACCAGTTGGTCGGTTCGCGGACGTCCTTCTTGGCGAGGACCTCGAACACGTCCTCGACGTCTTCGACCGAGATCGGGTAGCGCATCCCGATCTCCTCGGCCTTGTCGGCCGGGACCTTCAACATGAGTTCGCCATGGGTCATGCGCAGGACGAGGAATTCCTTCTCCTCGCCGAACATCTCCATGACCTCTTTGCCCTCGACCACGGCAGCGCCGTGGTGGGGGTAGACCACTCGATCGTTGACCTTGAACGTCACTGGCTCTCCTCGATGGCTCCCCGCGTCGGTCCTGCGGGGGTCGGTCAGTTTGCCAGATCGAGCGGGTCACCCGTTGATCGTGACCAGGATCGGTTCCGGGAACAGCGGCGGCGGACCGTTCCGGCCGCCCGGTCCGGCTCCCTCGACGTTGACGGTGCCGACGATCGGACACCCGGATGCGCAGGCCTCGCTGCCGATCTCGACCCGCATCTCGACCACATCGCCTTCTCCCGGTGCCCCGGATCCCCAGGCGATGCACTCGATGGTCTCCGCAGTGCACACCTGGAGGTCGACCCACTCGAACTCCGCCAGACCGTCGACCGCGACCCGGAACGTGTCACCGGACGAGAACGGTCCGTCGTCGAGGAGGCGCAGGATCGGTGGGGTTCGTGCCCCGCGCGTCGGGTCGAAGGAGATGGGAACGCTCGGGATCACCCGGCTGCCGCCGGAGTCGCCGCCGACCGTGAGCTGACAGGGTGTGACGGCACAGTCGACGTTGAAGGGTCCTCGCTCGCCGTAGGCGCCGAAGGAGCGCCACAGACGCACCGTCCCCTCGAACCGGCCGGAGGAGTCGGCCGACCCCTGGGTCGACGACGAGTCGGCACAGGAGTAGTCGTCGGCGCACTGTTGCACGAAGAGGTCCGAGTCGGGGACGAGTCCGGTCACGACGATCGAGACGGTCTCGCCGTCGGCGATGCCCTCGGTCTTGCCCAGTTCGACCGTCGGTGGGTCGGGGAGCGGCACGGACGGGTCGAAGTCGACGGCGAAGCCACCCGACTGGTCGTAGTCCGAGATCATGCCCATGCCGACGATGCAGCGGCCGGGCTCGGAGGCGCAGTCGACCTCCTGGCCGTCGAAGAGCAGGAGCCGTTGCACACGGAACTCGATGGTCGCGTTGCCCTGGGCGTCGCTCATGCCCTGGCCGTAGCGGCTGATGTTGCACGCCTCGATGCCACGTCCGCCGTGGTCGACGCCCGCTTCCTTGGTGCACATGACCACGCCGATGGAGGAGTCGGGGGCGAATCCCTGTCCGCTCACCGACACCATCTGCCCGTCGACGAGACCGGTGGGGGGTTCGACGATCACCGGCAGTCGGACCGAGTCCTTGCCGTCGTCGGGGGCACCGAGCCCGATCGGCGCCGGGGCGTTGTCGAAGTCGGGCGCCGGCGCATCGGGGATCGTGGTCGTCAGGCCGTCCTCGTCGATGGCGACGTCGACGTCGTCGGACGGCGGACGGAAGATCGCGATGGCGGCGATGAGGGCGACCACGGCGACCACGGAGATGGCGAGCGCCGCCGGCCGTCGCGACGACCGCTGACTGCGCGTCAGCGCAGCGTCGAGGTCGACGGTGTCGGCGATGTCGTCGCGGAGGCGGGCGGCGCTGTGTCGGAGCGTGTCGTCTGGGGTCGTCATGGCTCTTCGTTCCCTTCGAGGGCGCCAGCGATGGCGGTCCGGGCGGCGTGGAGGTGCGACTTGACCGTGCCTTCGGCGCAGCCCATGGCCACGGCGATCTCGGCCACGGACAGGTCGGCCAGGTAGTGGAGGGCGGCCGCCGTGCGCTGGCGGGGCGCGAGCGGGGCCAGCAGCCGCTCGAAGTTGTCCGCACCCACGACCTGGTCGGCGCGGTCGGGGGCGTGGCCGTCACGACTCCCGACCCGGAGCAGTGCTCGGACCTCGGAGCCGAGCCGGCGGCGTCGGGAGTGGAGCAGGTTGACCGTCACGCGTCTGGTCCACGCGCCGGGCTTGTCGTACGCCGCGATCCGGGCCCAGCGTCGGCAGGCTCGGCTCATGGCCTCGGCGGCGATGTCCTCTCCGGCATGACGATCGCCGGTGACCGCGGTGGCCAGGGCGACGAGGCCGGGATACTCGGCGCGGAAGAACGCAGCGAAGTCGGGTCGAGTCGCCGCGTCGGGGGTACCCACGATCTCGATCTCGGGGACGGTCATGGCTGTCATCCATCACAACACACGCACGACCACCCGCGTCGGTTCAGCCGGCCCCGTAGATTTCGCACCATGAGTCCCTTCGATGCCGGTCCCTTCGATGCTGGTGAGCGCCGTGTCCTGGGCACGCTGATCGAGAAGGAGTCGACGGTCCCGGACACCTACCCGATGACCCTGAAGGGCCTGGTCGCCGGCTGCAACCAGAAGAACAACCGCGAACCGATCACCGACCTCGATCCCGTCGACGTCCAGCGGACGCTCGACGGGTTGAAGGCCCGTGGCGTCGTCCGCTTCGTCCACCCCTCGCACGGGGCCCGTTCGACCAAGTACCGCCACGTGCTCGACGAGGCCGTGGGTCTCGACCGCGGGGAGCTCGCGCTGGTCGGTGTCTTGTTCCTCCGTGGGCCGCAGACGCTCGCGGAGCTGCGTACCCGCACCGAGCGCGCCCACCCGTTCGCGTCGCTGGAGGCGACCGAGGCGGCGTTGGAGGGTCTGGCGGGGCGCGACGAACCCGTCGTCGTCCACCTGGCACGTCAGGTGGGGCAGAAGGAGACCCGCTGGATGCACCTCCTGGGCGACGGCTCCCTGGATGTGCCGGACGAGGCGCCAGTGTCCGAGGACCTCTCGTCGCGGGTGGCCCGACTCGAGGCCCGGCTGACCGCGATCGAATCCGTGTTGGCGGACCTCGGCGTGTCACCATCTTCTGGCAACGACTGATACCAGCAGGGAGTGCCCGTCATGCTCACATGGTCCGAAGAACAGCAGATGGTGCGCGACGCCGTGCGTCAGTTCGTCGAGAGCGAGGTCGCGCCGCTGCGCGAGGAACTCGAGTTCGGCGACCTGCCGCCCTACGACGTGCTCCGCAAGCTCTACAAGACCTTCGGCATGGACACCATGGCGGCCGATCGCTTCGACAAGCAGATCGCGTTCGAGAAGTCGGTCGAGGAAGCCGTCGCCAAGGGCGAGACCCCGCCGGAGCGCTCCTCGAGCGGTGGCGGCGACGGGTCGATCACCATGATCCCGATCATCGAGCTGTGCCGCTACAGCCCCGGCCTGGTGACCGCCCTCGGCGTGTCGACCGGCCTGACCTCGGCGGCGATCAACTCGAAGGGCACGATCCGCCAGAAGGAGCGCTGGGTCAAGGACCTGCTCACGCTCGACAAGATCGGTGCGTGGGCGATCACCGAGCCCGGCTCGGGTTCCGACGCGTTCGGCTCGATGAAGGCCTCGGCCCGCAAGGACGGCGACGAGTACGTCCTCAACGGTTCGAAGACGTTCATCACCAACGGTCCGTACGCCGACACGATCGTGTTCATCTGCAAGCTCGACGAGGGCAACCCGCCCGAGGAACGCAAGATCCTCAACTTCGTCCTCGATGCCGGCATGGACGGCCTCGAGCAGAGCAAGCCCCTCCGCAAGATGGGCATGCACAGCTCACCCACCGGCGAGTTGTTCCTCACCGACGTGCGGGTGGGCATCGACCGGTTGATCGGCGAGACCGAGGACCAGTCCAAGGGCGGCCGTGACGGCGCCAAGGCCACGTTCTTGATCGAGCGTTCCGGCGTCGCCGCCATGGCGCTCGGGATGATCGAGCGGTGCCTCGAACTGTCGGTCGAGTACGCCAAGGACCGCGTCCAGTTCGGCCAGCCCATCGGCCAGTTCCAGCTGATCCAGGAGAAGCTGGCCCGCATGGAGGTCGCCCGCCTCAACGTGCAGAACCTCGTGTTCCGCTCGATCGAGTCGCAGGCCGCCGGGGCAACCGGTGGCATGACGCTGGCCGAGGCATCGGCCATGAAGCTGTACTCGGCTCGGGCCGCGACCGAGGTCGCACTCGAGGCCGTACAGATCTTCGGTGGCAACGGCTACATGTCGGAGTTCCACGTCGAGCAGCTGGCCCGCGACGCCAAGGTCCTGCAGATCTACGCCGGCACCGACGAGATCCAGATCACCCACATCGCCAGGGCGCTGCTCGCCTGACCACGGCGTGCGGGGCCGTTCCGTACGCTGCACCGCGTGACCACTCCGCGCGTCGTCTGCATGGGCGAAGCCCTCATCGATCTGATCGCCACCGACTCCGGGGGCCGGACATGGCGCGCCATGCCCGGCGGCGCGCCCTACAACGCTGCCGTCGCGGCCGGGCGCCTCGGCGCGCCCACGACGTTCCTCGGCGTGTTGTCCGACGACCACTTCGGCGACATGTTGCGGGCGCACCTCGCCGCATCGCTGGTCGACCACGCCCACTGTGCGACGACGTCGGAGCCGACCACGCTGGCGCTCGTCGGCCACGGCGCCGACGGTGACTTCACCTTCCACGTCGCGGGCACGACGACCACGTCGACGCGCGTCAACGATCTCCATCTGCCCTCGGACGTGGGGATCCTCCACGTCAGCGGTTCGGTCTCGATGGTCATCGAACCGGTCGCGTCTCGTTTCGAGGGTCTGCTCGCCGCCGCGCAACACCGTGCACTGATCCATGTCGATGCCAACCCGCGGCCGCGGGTCATCGCCCGGGACCGGTACCTCCGGCGGTTCAACCACTGGCTCGGCATCGCCGACGTCCTCAAGGTCAGCACGGACGACATCGAGTGGATGTCCCCGGGAGCGGATGCGGTCGAGACCACCCGGCACTGGGTGACGGCGTCGGGCGCGGACGACGACACGCATCGTCCCGGCGTCATCTTGTTGACCCGGGGCGCGGACGGGGCGAGCGTGATCCGCCACGGCCAGGTGATCGACGTGGCGGCCCCGCCGGTCGACGTGGTCGACACCGTGGGTGCCGGTGACTCCTTCGTCGGTGCCGTGCTCGCTGCCCTGGCCGCCCACCACGTCGCCTCACGCGATGCGCTCGACCGCCTCGACGGCCACTGGTGGCGGACGGCGGCGACCTACGCCGCGAAGGCGGCGAGCATCGCCTGCACCCGGTCGGGGGCCGACCCGCCCCGGCGGGGCGAACTCACCTGACTCAGAGGACCTTCTTGCAGACCCACGGTCCCCAACCCTGGTTGTCGAAGAGCCAGCGGGCGAACTTCGCGTTGTAGTTGGGGTCGTAGACGGCGGACCACGGTTGCCCGGTCACCCGCTCGAAGTCGGCGCGGTGGATGGCGTTGATCTGGAACAGGCCGTGATCGTTCGTCGGGCTGACCGCGGAGGGATTCAAGTTGCTCTCGCACGTGGCGATGCGGGTGGCGTTGCCGGTCTGTCCGGAACTGTCGAAGTGGGTGGCGATCCACTGCTGCGGCGTGCAGGCCGAGACGGCCAGGAGCGCGAAGCCGATGACGGCGCCGCGGCCGAGGCGACGCACACGGCGCGTGGGAGTGCTGATGTGGGGCACGGGGAGGTTCCTCCAAGTCGGCGGCCCGCGCTCACAGTGTGTCGATCGGGTGACGTCTCGGGGTCGAGCTTCGCCACCTGGATCGGAACGTCAGGCCTACAAAGGGATTGGAGATCCCTGTCTATCGGCGTGTCGCAACAAAACCGCAACATTCGTGCCGTGACGGTTGTCTCGTGGGGTCACAGGCCGAGGTGGCGCTTGGCGATGATCTCCTTCATGATCTCGGTCGTGCCGCCGTAGATCGTGGTCACGCGGGCGTCGGCGTAGGCGCGGGCGATGGGGTATTCGGTCATGTAGCCGTACCCGCCGAAGAGCTGCAGGCACTTGTCGATGCAGCGCTTCTGGAGCTCCGTGCACCACCACTTGGCCATCGAGGCCTCCTCCGCCGTCAACGTCCGCTCGTTGAGGGCGACCACGCACTTGTCGACGAAGGCCTGGGCCACCTCGACCTCGGTGGCGACCTCGGCGAGCACGAAGCGCGTGTTCTGGAACGACCCGATCGGCTGGCCGAAGGCCTGGCGCTGCGTGACGTAGTCGACGGTCCAGTCGAGCCCGGCGCGAGCTGCGGCGACGCCGGCCGCGGCGATCGAGAGCCGTTCCTGCGGGAGCTTGTCGACCAGATGGTGGAACCCGCGGCCCTCCTCGCCCAGCAGGTTCGCGACCGGGACCTGCACGTCGGTGAAGAACAACTCGGCCGTGTCCTGGCTGTGCATGCCGATCTTGTCGAGGTTGCGCCCCCGCTCGAAGCCCGCGGTGCCGGCCTCGACCACGAGGAGGGACATCCCTGCGTGCTTCGCCGTCGGGTCGGTCTTGACCGCGACGATCACCAGGTCGCTGTTGATGCCGTTGGTGATGAAGGTCTTCGATCCGTTGACGACGAAGTGGTCGCCGTCTCGCACCGCCGTGGTGCTCATCGACGCCAGATCCGACCCGATGCCCGGTTCGGTCATGGCGATGGCGGTGATCAACTCGCCCGAGGCGATTCCCGGGAGCCAGCGGGCCTGCTGCTCGTCGTTCGCGAGCGTGAGGAAGTAGGGCAGGCAGATGTCGTTGTGCAAGGTGAGACCCAACCCGGCGCCGCCCGCGCCGGCCCGCTGGATCTCCTCGATGATGACGAGGTTGTAGCGGAAGTCGTCGACCCCGCCGCCTCCCAGTTCCTCGGGGATCGCCATCCCGAGGAAGCCATGGGTGCCGGCCTCGGTGAAGAGCGTCCGGTCGGCGAGTCCCGCCGATTCCCACTCGTCGAAGTGGGGGAGTATCTCGTCGGCGACGAAGCGCCGGAAGCTCTCGCGGAAGAGGTCGTGTTCAGCGTCGAAGATGGTGCGTTCCACGGGCCGGACGGTAGCGGCGTCCGAGGCCCACGCCGGAACCAAGCGTCGGTACCATGCCATGCCCATGTCCCGGACCCTGGCTGCCCTCGCGGTGCTCGCGCTCTCGGTGGCGAGCGCGCGTCCGGTCGCGGCGCAGGAGACCCCCGCGGACCCGGACACGTCGACGACCACGACGTCGACGACCACGACCACGACGCCGACCACGACCCCGACGCCGACGATCACGGTTCCGACGACGCCGACGTCGACGACCTCGACGACCTCGACGACCATCGACGACGAGGACCCCGTCGGGCACGTCGATGCGCCGCCGGAAGAGGTGCCGATCTCCGACCTCACCGTGCCGCCGGCGACCGGCGAGGTCATCGACGGTGCCGCCGCCGAGCGGATCATCCGACGGGAACTCACCGTGGCCCGCGCCGAGGCGCTCGAGAGTGCCGAGGAGGTCGCCCTGGCCGCCGAGACCGTCGACGTGCTCGCCGACCGTCTGGCCGGCCTCCAGCGCGAGCTGGCCCGCCTCGGGGTGGCCCAGGAGCTCGC
>JBFIHN010000120.1:0-8834 GCA_041601775.1 Acidimicrobiales bacterium | reverse complement strand
TCGACGGTGTTGTCCGGACGCAGGTCGACGCGAGCGGTGCCGCCGGTCACCGTGCCGATGCCGTAGGTGTCGGTGCCGATGAGCGACCGGATGACGCCGTCGGTGCGGGCCGAGAGTTCGAGGATGCCGGGGCTGACCAGCTCGGCGTTCGATCCGACTCGCACGGTCGAATTGGGGTCCTGGGCGGTGAACTTGACGTCGGAGTTGGCTCCCGCGACCGCGCCGCCCGCGGTCATCGTGGCCTTGTTGTAGACGTCGATGTGGTTCTTGGCGGCCAGGACGAAGACGGCGTCGTTGGACACGGCGCCGACCACCTCGAGGGAGGCCCCGCTTCCGACCGTGACGAAGGTGTCGAGACGGTTGACGTTGGTGTTCACCTGCGCCTTGGCGCCGCTGATGAGCCCGCCCGTCGTCGCCTTGACGTTGGCGTAGCCGTCGAGCGTCGGCTGCAGGAGGATGTTGTTGGCGGTGACCTCGATGCCCTTCGCCGCCACCGTGACGTTGGTCCCGACCTTCGCTTCGACGATGGAGTCGATGTCGCTGTCGACGTCGGCACCGGCACCGGAGACGAGGCCCACTGCGGTGGCGACGACCTTGGCGTTGAAGGTCGAGGTCTGGGTGGCGTCGACGGTGAGCGAACCGAGGCCGTTCGTGAGGGTGTACGTGCCGCCGCCGCTGCCGGTCTGGGTTCCGAGTCCGGCGTAGGTGCGGCTGGTCGTGCTGGTGTACGGCCGAGCGCTGACCCCGGCGACGACGCCGCCGCTGCCGGGGGTGGTCTCGGCGAGGTTGTCGTCGTCGCTCCAGGCCGTGACTGCCAGGGAGTCGGCCGTGATGGTGTTGTTGTTGCCGGTGAAGGCCTGAACCGTCGTGTTCGAGGTGACCGAGGACTTGGCGGCGCCGCCGGCCACGACGCCGAACGCCGTGTTGTCTGCGTGGCCGCGCTGGCGGGTCTCGGTGGCGGCGGACACCACGATCGATCCCGGCACGATCAGCGTCATGCCGTCGGCCAGGTAGGCCCGCACCGTGGACGTGTTCGTGGCGTTGGCGACGGCGGCATCGAGACCCACGAGGCCACCCGAGGCGCCACCGGCAGTCGCGCTGGCGGTGTCGCCCGAGGACGGCAGTCCGGCGGACGCGAGGACCAGGAGCGTGTCGGTGTCGGCCGACGTGGTCCCGCTCAGATGGGTCTCGACGGTGACGTCGACGGTCGCGGTGGCCGTGGTGGCCCCGACCCCGACGAGGCCGAACGATCCCCCGCGTGCCACGGCGGAGGCCGACGGACGGGCCGTCGCCGTGACCAGGATGGGCCCGCGGTCGGCCGAGGCGAGGTAGATGCCGGGCTCGTAGGGCCCACTGGCGACGGTGAGGCGGTAGTACGTGCCGGCGGTCGGCGTGGCTGGCAGGTTGGTCACGTTGACCGGCGAGATCAACGTCCACCCGGTGGCCGTGCGTACGTACACCGGCTTGTTCGTGGCGATCCGGTGGAAGTAGTCGCCCAGGGCGTTCCCGGCGCCGTCGAGTGTCGTACCGCTGCCGACGGTCAACGAGGCCCAGGCCGAGCCGTCCCACACGTAGAAGCCGATCGGGCTCCCGCCCGCGGTGGTCAGGTAGATGATCGTGTTCGCGGGGAGGTCGGGCAGGGCGCCCGCGGGGAGCGCCGTGCGCTGGACGACGGGTTGTGCCGCCCACTTCTCGTCCGGGCGCTCGTCGTCGGGATCGGGGAAGGAGTCGGTGACCCACTTGAAGACCTCGGGGGCCGAGTTGACCTGGAACAACTCGCCCACGGTGCCGACGCCGGGGAGGCTCGGTCCCTCGGTCGGGGTGAGGAGCGTCAAGCTGCGAGCACGGAGCGTGGCGTCGTTCGCCCACGCCTTGACCTCGCCGGTGACGGTGGCGGCCGACTCGGACGCACTGAATGCGCCGCCGATGGCGATCGAAATCGACAGGGCGAAGGTCGTGCCGTCGATGTCGGTGTCGCTGACCGCCTCGACGGCGACACCGTCGCCGGATCCGCCGACCACGGTGGCGTTGTCGACGTAGGCGTGGACGGCGTTGGAGATCGTGTTGGTCGTGGTGGCGATGCCGAACGACACCCCGAAGATGCCCGCAGCGGCAGCGATCGAGACGATGGTGGCGTCGACGTCGGCACCGTCGTCGGCCAGGACATGGGCCTTGGTCGCGGCGTCGACCCGGCCACCGCTGCGCACGGCGGCGACGACCGTGCGGTCGATGTCGTTGATCGCGAAGGCACCACCGATCGCGGCCGACAGGGTGAGACCGGCCGAGGCGGCGATGGCCACGGCGGAACCGACGCTGTCGATGTCCGAGGTGGAGCGGGCATGGACGTTGACCGCTCCCGTCAGCGCGATGGCTCGTGCCCCGGTCTCGACGAAGGCGTGGACCGATCCGCCGATCGTGTTGGTCGAGTAGGTGGCCCCGATGCTGATGGCGAGGCCGACGAGCCCGGCGCTCAACGAGAAGGCGCCGCCGACGGCGACGGCGGAGATGTGGGCGCTGTCGGTCGCCACGATGTCGACGTCGTCGCGGGCCGCGACGGTGCCGGCGCCCCGGACGATCGCTTCGGTCGTACCGCCGATCGAGTTGAACATGAGGCCGACGCCGAGCGACAGGGCACCGGAGATGATGCCGGCGGCGTGGGCCATGCCGCCGCCCATCGCGGCACCGAGGATCTCGCCGGACCGGGTGGCGAGCACGGCGAGCGAGCCGCCCGCCGTGACGTCGGCGCTGTCGATGCTCGCCCGGGTGACGGTCGAGATGGCGTTGTAGCCGAGCGACACGCCGAAGCCGACGGACACCCCGGCGGCACCGGACGCCGAGGCGAGCGAGATGCCACCGGCGACGGAGATGATGCTGGCGTCGTTGGCGGCCTCGACGGTGATGTCGTGGTCAGCCGCCGTGGTCACCGTGGAGGTGACGATCGTGGCGCCGACGCTCCCGCCGATGACGTTGACCGAGATCGAGGCGGCAACCGACACGCCGAGCCCGACGAGGCCGCCGCTGACGGCGCCCGAGAGGCTGATGCCGACGGTGAAGATGTCGGCGTCGGAGCTGCCGCGGACGATGACGTCGCCGCCGGCGACGATGGTCGAAGCGATCACCGAGGCGAGGACATCGTTGACGACCACGTTGAGCGCCACGGCCCCGGCGCCGGCAACGCCGCCGGCGAGGGCGCCAGCGGCGAGCGCCGATGCAGCGCTGCCGATGTCGGCGTGGATGTTCGAGTCGTCCGAGGCCCGGACCTCGACGTCGGCGGAGCTGGTCGTGATGTCGGAGGCGATGACGAGGGCTTCGACCGTCGTGGCGATGGTGTTGATCGAAACGCCACCGGCGAGACCGGCCGACACGGCGAGGACGCCGGCAGAGTCCGCCGCGGCCCCGGCGACGGTGATGGCGATGATGTCGGCGTTCTCGATCGCTTGGACGAGGACAGCGCCCGCGGGGTTGGCGTCGCTGCCGAGCTGCGAGCCGGCGACGATCGCTCGCACCGAGTGGATCGGGACGACGGCTGGGATGAGGCTCGTGATCAGGTTCGTGAGCGACGAGGTGTCGATCGAGCCGCCGGAGATGAGCGGCAACGGAGCGCCGCCGATCCGGTTGACGGCCACCGACACGCCGACACCGACGGCGGCAGCAACCGCGCCGGCACCGACGGCGAGCCCCTCGGCGCCGGAGAGCGCCACGATCGACGAGTTGTCCTGCGCCCGCACCGTCACCGGCATGCCGGTGCGGACGGTCTCGACGCCGGTGAGGGCGGCGAGCACGTTGTTGACGATCGCGTTGAGCGAAACGGATCCGCCTGCGGCCACGGAGAGGCCGAGGAGCCCTCCCCCGGCTGCCGACCCGGAGACACCGACACTGGTGGTCAGGATCGAGGCGTCCGAGCTGGCCTCGAGCGTGACGAAGTCGGCGTCGATCTCGATGCCCGGTGACACGCCAGCGAAGTCCAGCTCGGGGATGCCTGCGGGGTCGGTGAAGTTGTCGAGGAGTCCGGTGGCCAGGTCGACGACGAAGCCGAGTTGTGTCTCTGCGGTGTCGAGGAGGGCGTTGGCTTCGGACTCGAGCGTGTCGAGGAAGCCCTCGACGTGGAGGACCACATCGGTCAGGAGCCCGGTGAGCGTGTCGACCAGATCCGTGACCGACGCCGTGACCTCGTCGACGACGGCCAACAGGTCGTCGACGGCGCCGAGGAGCTGGTCGATCGTGCCGGTCGCCAGGTCGGCGGCGAGCGTACGGAGCTGTTCGAGGTCGAAGTCGAGCTCGCTCAGGTCCTCGAGCGTGTCGACGATCTGGGGCAGGTCGGCGACCAGGTCGTCGACGGAGGGGATGTCGATGAGGCCACCGAGGAGGGCGAGGAGGCCTTCACCGATGCCGAAGATGCCGTCGAGGTCGACGCCGATGTCGAGGCCGAGGCCACCGAGATCGGGGGTCGAGATCGTGAGCGCCGTGACCAGACCGGTCACGTTGTTGACCGCGATGGCCGCACCGACAGCGATCGCCACGCCGGCCAGTAGGCCGGCGGCGACGCCGACGGCGCCGGCACCGGCGAGCGAAGTGATGCTCACGTCGTCGTCGGCGGTGATGGTGACGCCGCCCGTGGTGACGGCGAGCGATGCGGTGATGCCGATCACCAGGGCGGTCGTGGCGGTCGTGACGTTGTTGAGCGAGACCGCACCGGCGCCGGCGACGGCGACATCGACGCCACCGAAGCTGGCCGCAGCGGCCCCCGCGATCGACAGCGTGATGATCTGGCCCCGGGAGTCGGCGTCGAGAACGATGCGGGTGTCGGCGTCGATCGTGGTGTCGACGATCATCGCCGAGGTCACGTTGGCGATGTTGTTGAGGGCGAGCGAAGCCCCCACGGCGACGGCGACGCCCACGACGCTGGGGCCGGTGGGCAGCGCGAAGGCCACGCCGCCGGCGTCGGAGCTGATGAAGGTGTTGTTGTCCGCCAGTACGTCCACGGTGCCGGCTTCGATACGGCCGATGCCCAGCGTCGCCACGACCACCGAGTTGATGGCGTTGACCGACACCTGCGCGGCGGCGGCGATCTGCACGCCGAGGATGGCACCGCCGCCGAAGGACCCGCCGCGGCCCACGCTGATGGTGATGATCTCTGCGGTGGAGGTCGACGTGACCTGGACGCTGCCGGCGTGTGCGAGATCGGCGACCGCGCTGGGCAGCCCGGACAGCGTCGACGTCACGGCATTGGTGATGACGTTGAGCGCGACTGCGCCGGCGATCGCACCGGAGACGCTGACCAGCGACGGGGCCGGGCTACCGGTGGCGTAGGCGTCGGAGCCGGCAACGGAGACGATGAGGATGCTGCTCTCGGCGTCGACGGCGATCGAGCCGCTCGGTCCGGCGTCGAGGCTGCTGGCCTGCTCGGATCCGCCGGTGCCGGGCACGGTCGCGCCGCCCTGGACGAGGGCGTTGGTCGCGGCGGTCACCAGGTTGATCGACACCGACCCGGCGATGGCCAGCGTCGCAGTGCCGACGAGGCCGAGACCGCCGGAGGTGGCCGCCGAACCGGTGGCGGAGACGCTGATGATCTCGCCTCGTGTCCGGGCGAGCACGTCGATCTGTGGGGCCGTGATGACGGTGCCGGCCACCAGCGCCGTGGTGGTCGATGTGATGTTGTTGACCGCAGCGGATGCACCGACGGCGACCGAGACGGATGCGAGGCCACCCGAGGTGTCAGCGAGCGCGAGGACGCCGGCGAAGGAGTGGATCTCGCTGGCCGTGTCGGCCAGGACCGTGACGCTGTTGGTGGCGTCGATGGCTCCGAGAGCGACGGTGGCAGTGACCACCGAGATGATGGTGTTGACCGTGACCGACCCGCCGCCGGCGGCGGCGAGCGCGGCTCCCACGGCGGCACCGAGCGCTGCCGCGACTCCCATGGCCCCGGAGGTGATCGTGGCGGTCGAGCGTGCGGTGATCTCGATGTCGTCGGCGGAGAGCATCGGGGCCCCGGCCGGGACGCTGGCGACCAGGACGGTCACGATCTGGTTGATCGAGTTGACGGCGACGGCTGCGCCGACTCCCACGTTGACCGACGCGACCAGCGCCAGGCTCGCGGCGAGGGCCAGGAACCCGGAGACGGCATCGATCTCGGAGTCGTCGGTCGCCTCGATGGTGATCGTGCCGTTGGCCACCGACATCGTGCTGGCTGTCGGTGCGCCAGGGATTCCGCCGGCTTCGACGACGACCGTGGTCACGGCGTTGACGTTGTTGATCGCGGCCGAGCCGGCACCGGCGATCGAGAGCCCGACGAGAAGGGCGAGGGAGCCGGCGACGGAGCCGGCGACGGCGAGCGAGTCGATGTCGCCCTCGGAGCGGGCGGTGATGTCGAGGTCGTCCTGGGCCTCGATCGTCGCCCCGGCGACGAGGACCGTGGTCACGGTGGTGATCGTGTTGACCGCCACCGAGGCACCGACTGCGGCCGACGCCGATCCCAGCAGGGCGGCGCCGGCGGCGAGCGCCGCGGCACCGGCGAGCGAGCGGATGCTCTGGTCGTTGACCGCCGCGATGGTGACGGTGTCGGCGACCGTGTAACCGGCACCGAAGGTCGTGGTGACCGAGCTCGCGATCAGGTTGATGGCGACCGAACCGGCGCCGGCGACGTTGATCGTCGCGAGCAGGGCGGCGGCCACGGCGCCGGCGATGCCGTACGCAACGGCGTCGATGTCACCGTCGGCCGTGGCCCGCACGACGACCACGTCGGCCTCGAGGGTCGGGATGAAGTCGCCGGGCGAGCCGAGATCGGGCTTGGGAACAGACGCCACCGTCGTGGTGACGACCTGGTTGAGATCGTTGATGGCGACGCCCATGCCGACGGTGACCGTGCCCTGGGCGATGAAGGCGGCCTTGAGCGCCAAGGCCTGCCCGCCCGCCCGAGCATCGATGTCTGCGCTGTCGGTGGCGAGGATCCGGATGCCGTCGGCCCCGGGGTTCAGCACCCGGAGTGCCGTCTCGACACCGATGACTGCGGCGTTGGTGTTGGACGTGACGGTGTTGATCGACAGTGCGCCGGCGAGGCCGACGTCGATGGCCGCGCTGGTCGTGGCACCGATGGCCTCGGTGCCGGCGATGGTCCTGGAGCGGATGTCGGTGTCCGTCAGCGCCTCGATGGCGATGCGATCCTGGGCCGTGACATCAGCGCCGATGACGAGCGCCGACGTCGAGCTGACGACGACGTTCGCGGCGATGGATGCCCCGATGCCGACGGCGATGGTCACGGGAGCGTCCTCGACGTCCCACGGAGCGACGAGTTCGTCGGAGGCGGCCTCGGCCTCGGCCGTGCCGCCGGCATCGCTGTGGATGTCGGTCTCGGTCGTGGCGGTGACGTCGACGGTGTCGGCGACGATGGCGCCGGCCCCGAGCGTGGCTGCGACGACGGCGGCCACCTTGTTGATGCTGACGGAGCCGCCGAAGGCCACGGCGACACCGAGGAGGTCGGTGTCGCCCGTGGCGAAGCCCTCGCCGTAGGCCTCCGAGAGGATCTCGCCCTCGGCGTGGGCGTTGATCACGACGGTCTGTGCGGTCAGGGCGCCACCGATGGTCGGCACCTCGAGCAGGGCGGTGACGATCTGGTCGATGCTGTTGACCGAGATCGACACGGCGGCGGCGAGGGCGACGCCGCCTCGGTCCCCGGTGGCCCGACCGATGGCGGAAGCGCCCGCCTCGGAGTTGATGGACGAATCGGCGTGGGCTTCGACGACCACGGCACCGTCGCCGATGTCGAGGTTCACCCCGACGCCGACCCCGAGGTCGATGGGGATGCCGAGATCGACGCCGACACCGGCGACGGCGGCCACGGTGACGGTCGCCACCTCGTTCACCGAGACGGTTCCGGCACCGGCCAGTGCGTACCCGTTGTCCTCGGCGGTGACGGTTGCGTTGCCACCCGCGAGGGTGAGCGAGTCGATGTCGGCCTGCGTGAGCGCGATGACGAAGAGGCCAGCGGCAGCGGCGATGGGCGTGGCGACCGGGGCGCCGGGGAGCGCAGCGATGGCCGCGTCGACCTGCGGTGCGTCGGTCGTGATGTCGGCTTCGAGAACGACGGCCGTCGTCGTGGCCACGATGATGTTGAAGGCGATCGAGAGCCCGATGGCCAGGGCGAGGGGATCGCCGGACCCTGCGGCACGAGCGTTTCCGACGCCGCCGGCGTCGGCCTCGATGACCGGGGTGTTCGTGGCGAGCACGTCGATGCGGTGGGCGGTGAGCCGTCCGAGCCCGATGCGGGCGATCACGACGCTCGTGGCGCTGTTGAACGACAGCGACCCACCGGCACCGATGGCGACACCACCGATGTCGGTGTCGAGGCTCGAGCCACCCACACCGGTGGCATGAGAGGTCACGATGCCTGCGCTGCGGGCCTCGACCGTGATGCTCCGGGCCAGGATGTCGGGCTGGTCGGCCAGCGGCGTGAGCGAGATCACCTCGATCGAGGCGGTGACCACGGTGGTGATCACGTTCACGGCGATGGCCGCTCCGAGCGCCACGGCGAGGACCTGGGCGGAGGGGACGGACAGCGGCGCGGCCGGAGCCGCGACCTCATCGGCGTCGTCGAGCAACTGTGCCATCGCAGAGGACAGCGCAGCGGCGCCGGCGCGGTCGTCGACGTCGACGAGGTCGGTCGCGGTGACGCGGAGGTCGTTCGGGCCGGCCACGATCTTGGTTCCGATGCCCCGGATCACGGCCTCGGTGATGTTGACCACGATGTTGACCGAGATCGACCCGGCCAGGGCGGCTGCGATGGCGGCGTCGCGTGTCAGCGGTACCGAGCTCGAGGTGAGCGATCGAGCGATCACTGC
>JBFIHN010000119.1:0-8864 GCA_041601775.1 Acidimicrobiales bacterium | reverse complement strand
TCGCCGACGGGGTGTCGGTGAAGCAGTTCCTCGACGCTGACCGCCGGGTCCAGCAGGAGTTCGCGCCCTTCCAGGAGGGCTTCGTCCGCCGGACCACCGCTCGTGACGGCGACCTCTGGCTCGTGGAGTCGCTCTGGTACAGCGCCGACCACGCCGACGCGGCGTTGCGATCCGACGCGCCGGCGGTTGCCGCACTCCGGGCATGCATCGAGCCGGCGAGCGAGTCAGTGTGTCGCTACGAGCCGCTGGACTGAGCGTCG
Organism: Acidimicrobiales bacterium; assembly: GCA_041601775.1. Classification (GTDB taxonomy): domain Bacteria; phylum Actinomycetota; class Acidimicrobiia; order Acidimicrobiales; family Salinilacustritrichaceae; genus Salinilacustrithrix. Next base: position 8,604 of record JBFIHN010000119.1, on the reverse strand, counting down.
GTCCGTCGGGGCGAGCACCGGCGACTGGTCGTCACTGCTGGACGAGCATCACCGCGTTGCCCTCGGGGTCGGTGATCTGGGCCAGCGTCGGCTGGTCGGGGAACTGGAACGGCTCGGCCACGACGCTGCCGCCGAGCTCGACGGCGCGGTCCAGCGACTCGCGGAGGTCGCGGACCTGGACGTACAACGTCACGCCGGGGCGTTCGCCCTGCTGGATGTGGCCACCGGGTCCGGGCTCCGGTCCGCCGAAGCCGGACGGGATGTCCATGAACGCGCCGTCGGCGATGTCCCACGAGAACATCGCCTGGTAGAAGGCCCGCTGCGCCTCCGGATCGACGGCGTCGATCGACCAGTGCACCACGGGTCGTGCCCAGTCACGCGCCCGGTCATCGGTCATGGTCAGCACCGTACGCCCCAGAGCAATCTGACGACCCGTCAGATTTGGGGCAGGCTGTGGAGATGAGCGACGTGCTCCCCACGACCATCCCCGCCGCCCTCGATCGTGCCGTCGAGCGATGGCCCGACCAGGAGGCGCTCGTCGACGGCGATGTGCGCTGGACCTGGTCCCAACTGGCCGACCAGGTCGACATCGCGGCTCGGGCCCTGCTGGCCAGCGGCATCGAACGAGGTGACCGGGTCGCCATCTGGTCGCCCAACATCGGGGAGTGGGTCGTCGCCGCACTCGCGGTCCAGCGTGTCGGGGCCGCGGTGGCGACCATGAACACCCGCTTCAAGGGACACGAGGGGGCGTACAACATCCGCACGTCGGGGGCCCGCATGTTGTTCACCGTCACCGACTTCCTCGACACCGACTACGTCTCACTGCTCGACGACGCGGACGGGGGCATGCCCGACTGCATCGAGGAGATCGTCGTGTTCCGCGGTCCGCCACGGTCGCCGGCGTCGGGTGACACCGTGGCCTGGGACGACTTCCTCGGTCGTGCCGAGCAGGTGTCGAGCGACGACGTCGCTGCACGGTTCGCCGCCGTCGAGGGTGGCGACATGTGCGACATCATCTTCACGTCGGGCACCACCGGCGCTCCGAAGGGGGCGATGATGGGCCACGAGGCGTCGATCCGGGCCTTCTGGGCGTGGAGCGACGTGATCGGCCTGCGATCCGACGACCGCCACCTGATCATCAACCCGTTCTTCCACGCCTTCGGGCTCAAGGCCGGGATCCTCGCCTGCATCCTGCGGGGAGCGACGATCGTCCCCCACCCCGTGTTCGACGTCCCGTCGGTGGTGAAGCGCATCGAAGAGGAGCGCATCACCATGATCCCGGGCCCGCCGGCGATCTACCAGACCATCCTCAACGACCCGAGCCTGTCGTCGCGCGACCTCTCCTCGCTGCGGTTGGCCGTCACCGGCGCCGCACCGGTCCCGGTCGAACTGCTGGCCCGGATGCGCGACGAACTGGGCTTCGAGACCGTGGTGACGGGCTACGGGCTCACCGAGGCCCACGGCATCCTCACCATGAACCGCCACGACGACCCGCTCGAGTTGATCTCGGCGTCGGACGGCCGGGCCATCGAGGGCGTCGAGGTCATCACCGTCGACGAGCACGGTCAGCCGACCGAACCGGGCGTCCCGGGGGAGATCTGGGGTCGCGGCTACAACGTCATGCTCGGCTACATCGGGAACCCCGAGGCGACCGCCGAGACCATCGACGCCGACGGGTGGCTGCACACCGGCGACATCGGGGTGCTCGACGCGGACGGCAACATCAAGATCACCGACCGCCTCAAGGACATGTTCATCACCGGCGGGTTCAACGTCTACCCGGCGGAGGTCGAGGCGATCCTGTCGTCGCATCCGGGCGTGGCCCAGGCGTCGGTGGTCGGGGTTCCGGACGAACGGATGGGCGAGGTGGGCGCAGCGTTCGTGATCCCCCGCGCCGGAGCGACCGTGGATGCGGACGAGGTCATCGCCTGGAGTCGCGAGAACATGGCCAACTACAAGGTCCCCCGACTCGTCGAGGTGGTTGACTCCCTCCCGATGAACGCGAGCAACAAGGTGCGCAAGTTCGAGCTCCGCGACCGCGTCGCCGCGATGCGCGCCTAGGGGCCGGAGGCCCGGATGAGCACGCGCCTCGAGACCGACTCGATGGGGGAGATCGCCGTCGAGTCGTCGCGGTACTGGGGCGCGCAGACCCAGCGGAGCATCGACAACTTCCCGATCGGCCGCGACCGTTTCGTGTGGGGCCGACCGATCATCGAGGCGTTCGGGCTGGTGAAGCAGGCGGCGGCGACGGCCAACGCCACGCTGGGGACGCTCGAGGGTGCGGTGGCCGACCTGATCGTGGCCGCCGCCGGCGAGGTGGTCGCCGGTGATCTCGACGAGCACTTCCCGTTGGTCGTGTGGCAGACCGGTTCGGGCACCCAGACGAACATGAACGCCAACGAGGTGATCGCGAACCGTGCCATCGAGCGGGCCGGTGGTGTGGTGGGCTCCAAGACCCCGGTGCACCCGAACGACCACGTGAACTGCGGGCAGTCGAGCAACGACACGTTCCCGACGGCCATGCACGTGGCGGTCGTCCTCGAACTGCACCGTCACCTGTACCCGAGCGTGGTGCAGCTGCGCGCCACGCTCGCGGCGAAGGCCGCCGCCTTCTCGACCGTCGTGATGGTCGGGCGAACCCACCTGCAAGACGCCACGCCCGTCACCCTCGGCCAGGTCATCGGTGGGTGGGTCGCCCAACTCGATGCCGCGCTCGCCGACGTGCAGCGGACCGAGGACGGTCTGCTCCAGTTGGCCATCGGTGGGACGGCGGTCGGCACGGGCCTCAACGCCCATCCCGGCTTCGGGGACCAGGCCGCCGCCGAGCTCGCCCGACTCACCGGTCACGGTTTCCGGACCGCCGACGACGCCTTCGCGGCACTGAGCGCGCACGACGCACTGGTGACGACCAGCGGGGCACTGCGTACGCTCGCGGGGGCGTTGATGAAGATCGCGAACGACGTGCGGTGGTACGCGTCGGGGCCGCGCAACGGGATCGGCGAACTCGTGATCCCGGCCAACGAACCCGGCTCGAGCATCATGCCCGGCAAGGTCAACCCCACCCAGGCCGAGGCCCTCACGATGGTGGTGGTCCAGGTGTTCGGAAACGACACGGCGGTGGCCATGGCGGGGAGCCAGGGCAACTTCCAACTGAACGTCTACAAACCGGTCATGGCCCACAACGTGCTCGAGTCGATCGCCCTGCTGGGCGACGCATGCCGCAGCTTCGACGAGCAGTGCGCGGAAGGGATCGAACCGAACGTCGAGGTCATCGACGACCACCTCCGTCGCAACCTGATGCTGGTCACGGCGCTCAACCCCCACATCGGCTACGACAAGGGCGCCGAGATCGCCAAGAAGGCGCACGCCGACGGCACCACGCTCCGCGCCGCGGCGCTCGCGCTCGGCCACCTGACGGGCGAGCAGTTCGACGAGTGGATCGACCCGCTGGCCATGACGGAGCCCGACCGGTGACGACGTCGAGCAACGATCGGATCTACATCCACGAGGTCATCGACATCCGAGGGCACCATCGCGCGGACTACGTGCACCACATGGCGGCCAACTGGAGCCCGCTCGCGCAGGAGACACGCGACCAGAAGCTGTTCGGGATGTGGAGTGTGCTGGGGACGACCGGGCCCTGGCCCAAGGTCGTCAACATCTGGGAGGAGCGCGGCTTCGCCGGCCTGGCCTCGTCGTTCGCCGGCGAGGCGGTGGGACCCGGGGCGCAGGACCCCGCTCTCGAGAAATGGTGGGCGAAGGCCAGCGAGTTCCGCAGCGGTGGCTTCGACCGTCTCGTCACCCCGGCGCCGTGGAGTCCGACCATCGACGAGCTGTGTGCTTCGGGCGCCGGCGGGGCGGCGTACGCCCACGAGACCATCGCCGTGCGACCGGGCGCCAACTGGGACTTCCTCGACCTCGTGCGCGAACGGGCGGTGCCGGTGTATGCCGAGTACGGCTTCGCGTTGGTCGGCGCGTTCGCGACGACGATGGTCGACGACGACGAGTGCATCCTGGTGTGGTCGATCCCGACCTGGGATGCCTGGGCCCGCTTCGAGGAGGGTCACCTCCCGGCGGGAGCCCCTGCGCTGCGTGACTGGCGGGCGTGGTCGAGCGACCTCGTGACCGCGCGGCATCGCATCCTTCTCGTCGATGCGCCGCTCAGCCCGTTCCGTACCGGTCGGCAACCGACCCGGGCCGACCAGACCGACTGGACCGAGTGAGCCGCCGGTCTGCCCGACGGCGACAGGCACGGCGACAGGCACGGCGACACGGACGAGGACACGGCCGGCGACACGGCCCACCCCGGTTCGTAACGTGCCGGTCGGTACGTTCCGCGACGAAAACGACGTGCAACGTGCCGATCGGTACGTTCGGGTCAGGGGGTGGGCCGGTCGGATCGGGGGCGGTCGTAGGCGCCCCGGGTCGACCGGACCCGGATGCGGACCATGTCGGCGATCAGTCGCACGACGTCGCGAGCGATGCTGACGGTCGACGATGCGCCGGTCTCGTCGAGGGTCACGGGGATCTCGGTGAGCGACAGTTGCTCGCGTTCGGTGAGGTGCAGCACCTCGATGTCGAACGCGAAGCCGTCCACCGAGGTACGGGCGAAGAGGTCGCGTGCGACGTCGCCACGAAAGCCCTTGAGGCCGCACTGTGTGTCGGTCGGCGCAGCGAGCAGCACGGCACCGGAGAGACGGTTGACGATCGACGAACCGATCCGCCGCATGCCGCTCGAGCGTGCCACGACCGACTCGGGGAGCCGACGGTTCCCGATGGCGACGTCCCATCCGGACTCGACGGCGACCAGCAGTCGACGCAGGTGCGGTGGGTCGTACGCCAGGTCTGCATCGGTGAAGGCGACGGTCCGGCCGGTCGAGGCGATCACCCCCGCCCGGACCGCTCCGCCCTTGCCGCGGTTCTGGGGCAGGACGATGACCTGGTCGGCGCCGGCCTCGAGCGCGGCGTCGGGGGTGGCATCGCCCGAGCCGTCGTCGACCACGATGATCTCGAGTCCGCCGTCGGCCTCGATGTCGGCGAGTTCCTCGGCCACCGCCCGCACGGTGTCGCCGATGCGCTCGGCCTCCCGGTATGCCGGGATCACGACGCTGAAGCGACAGGCACCGTCGTCGAGCGGGCGAGGCTGGGCCGGTCGATCCCGATGCACCAACTCACCGAGGATGGACCGATAGCCGATCAGGCGGATCACCACCGAGACCGAGATGGCGACGGCCTTGGCGACCACCAACCCGAACACGGTCGTGAACCCCGTGGTCATGAACGCCAGGCGGAGCACCGCCACGTCGATGGCACCGGCAACCACGGCGACGAGGATGAAGGCGTTGGGCGTGCGGACCCAGCGCGAATAGGGACTGTTCCGCAGGGCCGAGACGCGGTGGAGTCCGTACGAGGTGGTGCTCGCGATGGCGATCGAGAGCGCGTCGGCGACGACGAGCGGCCAACCGAACGACTGGCGGAACACCACCAGGAGCACGACGTCGACGATGGTCGGGACGATGGCGAGAACGGCCAGCGACCGCAGGCGAGGCCGCTCGGTGGACCCCTGGCGATGTCCCGTCACCCGGGGCTCATCCGACGACGCGGTATTCGGGGGCCTGCTTCTTGGCTTCCGACGGTGCCAGGCCGCACTGCAGGACCGGGTAGCGGTCGGCGATCTCGACGACCGCGGTCCGCTCGTCGGTGCCACCGCAGGCACTCCAGGACAAGGTGACGGTCGCTCGGTCGTCCTCGACCGTCGACGTCGCGGTGAGGTCGTCGAAGTCGACGTTGGCCCAGCCGCACTCCTCGAGCACGGTCCCCTCGACGGTCTGGGCCCAGGGGTCGAGCGCCACGTTGCCTCGGTAGAACTCGCGCGCCTCGCCGGCCGGCAGGTCGCGCCGGACGATCCCCGCCAGGGCCTCGGCGTCGAGGAAGGCCCACATGCGTCCGTCGGGGAGCGTGAGTGCGGTCGGTGCGAATCGATGGCCGCCGAGGTGGCTGGTGCGACGGACGCGCATGTCCGACAGCGTGGCCCGGGCCTCGACCGCGAGCCGCGTCCCCGGGCCACCGCAGCAACGGTCACGCGTGCCGTGACTGCAGATCAGGATCTCGTCCGGGGCCTCGGTGAGGTCGGCGTCGGGCGTGTCGCCGGCGACGAGCGCGGCCAGCGCCTCGGGGACGTCGTCGGCCGCGACGAGGCAGTCGACCCCGTGGAGCCGAGCGCCCTCCCGTTCCCAGCGGGTGAGCAGGATCGTCCCGTCGGATCGGCCGGACTCGGGGACGATCGCCTGGACCCGGGTGTGGGACGGCACGTCGAGCGGAGCGATCCACTCGAGCGCGGCGACGTCGGACGGCCACGGACTCGGCACCTCGACGGTGACGAGCCGATCGAAGGTGGTGGCCGAGCCGATGGGATCGAACCCCTGGGCAGCCGTCCAGGGCGCGCAACGGAAGTCGTCGGCGATTGCGTCGTCGGTCACGGCCATGCTGGGCAGTATGGACGGCGGGCGCGCGCCTCGCTACTCAGGCGAACTGGCGGACGATGTCGAGGACGTCGTCGCCGTAGTTGTCGAGCTTGGTCGGCCCGACGCCCTTGATCTTGCTGAATGCCCGGAGCGAGTCCGGCCGGGCCTTGGCGGTCGCCTTGAGCGTGGCGTCGCTGAAGACGGTGAACGCCGGTCCGCCCTGCTTCTTCGCGGTGTCGGCCCGCCACTTCCGCAGCTCCTCGAACACGACCAGGTCTTCGCCCGCGAGGTCGACGTCGTCGTAGCCCTTGGCCTTCGTCGCCTTGGCCGCCGTCCGTGCCGTGGCCGGCGCTGACCGGCTGGCCACGAGCTGCCGAGCGGGACGCTTGGCGGCGGAGCCGTCGAGCTCGCCGATGAAGGGGCTGGGCCGGTCGCGGTCGACGAGCACGGTCACCGACTCGATGCCGCGGGTGATGGCGACGTGGAACACCCGACGCTCCTCCTCGACGTCGTCGGCGAGACGGTGCGGGAAGATGCCGTTGCTGGCGCCGAAGACCACGACGTGGGGCCACTCGCGTCCCTTGACCCGGTGCACGGTGGACAGGCTCACGCCCATGCCCTCGTCGGCGCGGTCGGCCTGGAGCGCTCGTCGGAGGTACGTCTCGAACAGGTCGGGGTCGGACTGGATGTCGGCCACCTGGAGCAGGGCGTCGAGGTCGTCGAGGTGCGACGACCCCTCGGCGCCGGGGCGTCCGTCGAGCAGGGTCATGGCATCGCCGAGTCCGATCTCGTCGCGGATGAACTGGAGGCGCGCTCGTGTGGTGTCGCCGGATTCCTCGGACAGCTTCTCGATGTCCTCGGCCAGGTCGAGCATCTTGTCGGCGACCCGGGCGTCGTCGATGCGCTCGGCGGCCTTGGCGACCTCGTGCCCCGACGTGCAGCGTCCGAGCCACTTGTCGATCCACCGCGGGAAGCCGCGGCTGGGGCGTCGTGACACCTCCACCAGGTCCTGCGATCGGATGGCTCCGGGATCGCCGGCGATCCGCAGCCAGGCCAACGCCGCGCGCAGGCCGACGCGGTCGAGGACGTTCTCGCGGAGCACGGACGTGACCGGCACGCCGGCACCGACGAGGGCGACATGGGGAGCGAGGAGGAGGGAGTTCGTACGGGCGAGGACCGACACGTGCGCGGGGTCGCCGGTGCCTCCGAGGGCCGCGGTGACCGCATCGACCAGCGCGACCGCGCCCTGGTCGGGGGCGTGGGTCGTGATCGTCAGTGCGTCGGGGTCGTCGTCGGGACGCGCGGACTCGATCGTCTTGTCGACCCGGCGGTCGTTGTAGGCGAGCAGATGGCGGGCGGCATCGACCACGGCCGGCGGACACCGGTAGTTGACCTGCAGGGCGTGTTGATGGCCGCCCGGGAACAGCTCGGCGAAGTCGATCAGGAACCGTGGACTGGCGCCGGCGTGGCCGTAGATGACCTGGTCGTCGTCCCCGACCCCGACCACGTCGAACCCGGGTGTCGCGAGGATCCGCAGCAACAGGACGTGGGCGGGGGTGAGGTCCTGGAACTCGTCGACGAGCAGATGGCGGTGGCGTGCTTGTTCGTCCCGCCGGAACTCGCCGTCGGTCAACAACGACTCGATCGCATGGACGATCTGCTCGTCGAAGTCGAGGACGTTGTCCCGACGAAGACCGGCCCGATACGGCTCGACCGCCCCGGCCAGTCCGGGGGCGTCGGCGTCGGCTTCGACCACCTCCGGATCGGCGAGACCCAGCCGGATGATGGACAGCCCCTCGAGGTACGGCGCCATGGGGTCGGTGTTGAGCCGGTGCTGCATCCTCGGGAGGTGGGGTTCGAGGCGCCGTCGGACCTCGCGTTCGTCGATCATGTTCGGTCGACCACCCATCCCCTGACGAGACCGGTGGCGGCCGATGATCTCGTACCCCAGAGCGTTCAGTGTCTGGATCCGGGCATGGAGCCCCTCCGTCCGGGTGGCCATCTCCTCCTGGGCCTTGCGGTTGTAGGCGACGGCGAGCAGGCCCGAGCGGTCGTGGCCACGGTCGGCCAGCAGGTGACGCAGGCGCTCGGTGAGGACACGGGTCTTGCCCGAGCCGGCCGGAGCGATGATGCGCGCAGG
>JBFIHN010000118.1:0-8905 GCA_041601775.1 Acidimicrobiales bacterium | reverse complement strand
CGCGACACCGTGCGCGAACTTCACGGTGCAAGGGGTGCTCGACCACATGATCGGCATCGCGACCGCCATCGCTCCCGGGTTCCGGGGTGAAGCACCAGCCGCGCCGGCGGCGGCGCCCGCCGCCACCGATGGCGTCCCCGCCGCCGAGTTCCACGACGCGATGGCCGACCTGCTCGATGCGGTCAACAGCCCCGGCGCCATGGAACGGACGGTGTCGGCGCCCTTCGGTGACGTCTCGGGCGAGGTCTTCGCCCGGTTCGTCGCCTTCGACGGACTCATCCACGGCTACGACCTGGCATCGGGTGCCGGTCTGGCGTACGACCTCCCACCCCAGGTCGTCGCGGACGTCGACGCCTTCGCCCGCCAGGCACTGGCCCCCGAGATGCGCGACGGCGACACGTTCGCCCGCGAGACGGTCCCGCCCGAAGGGGCGAGCGTCCTCGAACAGCTCGTCGCCTTCAGCGGCCGATCGCTCTGAACCACCACCCATCCACCGACAGAAAGCTGCCGACCATGCGTATCCCCAAGACAGAGATCCCGGTCAAGTTCGCGGTCCCCGGGGCCACCGCCCGCCAACTCGTCGACTTCGGCGATGCCACCGGTTTCGGTGCCATCGGCGGGGAGTTCTTCTCGCTCGACGCCGGCACCGACATCGCACCGCTGCTCCAGGGCCTCGACGGAGACTCGTGCCATGCGCCCCACTGGGGCTACATGATCTCCGGCGACGTCGTCGTCGACTACACCGACGGCACGGCCGACACCTGCACCGGCGGCGACATCTTCTACTGGCCCCCCGGCCACAGCGTCCGCGTCACCGAGGACGCCGAGGTGATCCTGTTCAGCCCGCAGGACGAACACACGCTGGTGATGGACCACATGCTCGACAAGATGCAGGCCTGACGGCTGGATCGAGCGGCCGGCAAGTGGGCGGGCCCGGTCGCCGGCGGCGGCCGGGCCCCGCCCACCCCGGGCTCAGAGGTCCCAGACCACCGGCGACAGCGAGTCGGGCCGGTAGACGCAGTAGGTCCCCGTGTGCACGTGCTGTTCGAGATGGGCAGCCAGTGCGGGATGGTGCTCGGCCAGTCGTTTGAGGGCATACCGCAGGGAGCGGGTCACGGCGGTGCGGGCCCGCTCCGACGTGCCGCCGACCGACCGGGTGCGGCCACCGAGCCCGACCGCGCTGGCGAGTTCGGCAACCAGGTAGTCGCGGTCGCGCTCGGCGAGTTCGACCCGGCCCAGGTCGTTCATCTGCGTGGCCTCCTCGATGTCCGCCTCGACCTCCGCCAGACGGCGACGGTAGGCCTCGCGGGCATCGTCGTCGATGACCGGTAATCCCTCGCCCATCCCGTCGCCCAGGACCTCGTCGTGGCCGACGACGTGACCCGTCGGCAGGGAACCTCGTTCGACGGACACCAGGTCGAGTACGTGGAACTCGCGACCGGGGTCGAGAAGCAGTCGCTCCACGTAGCGAAAGCCCTTGAGGTCACGCATCAGCACGGTCCGGTCGCCGTAGCAGATGGTCCTCGTGTCCCCGTCGCAACGAAACGTCGCCGATGCTCCCCCGCCGGCTCGCGGTCCGGCGGTGAGCGGCGCGGACTCGGCGAGCAGCGCGGCCGCCCGTTGTGCCCATCGCAGCGCACCGAAGGACGCAAAGCCCGCTCGGGCGGCCCGCCACTCCATCTGCGCCCGTTCGACGTCACCGGACCGCTGCCGCGCTTCGCCGAGGACCACGCGTGCTGCCGCTGCCTCGAACGGCGCACCGATGTCTGCCCATACGGCCGTCGCAGCCGTCGCCTGGTGGATTGCCTCGTCCAGGTCACCCTCGAGCAGCGCCGCGCGGGCCGATGCCAGTGCGGCGCCGGCGTCGAGCGCTCGACTCGGATAGGACTCGGCGATCGACCGCAGTTGATCGGCCGCCCGGCGAGCTGTGTCGGCGTCGCCCGACGCTGCTGCGATCTCGGCCTGGGCATCGAGCAGCGGCGCGAGCCGGAGGTCGCCGAAGGGAGGACGTTCCTTCGACGGAATCCCGAACGGATGGGCGATGGCGTCGGCGATCATGTGCGATGCCGCGGCGACGTCGCCTTGTTCGAGCCGCAACAGCGCGAGCCCGGGGAACGGCGACCAGGCGCGTTCGTGTGCAGCCATGAACGCCTCTTCCGCTCCCACGAGGTCACCGCGTCGGAGTCGGATGTTGCCGAGTTCGGCCATCGGCCAGCCGAACTCGCGGCGCATCCACGGTCGGAGTTCGTCGCAGGCGGCGAGCGCCTCCGCCTCGGCCTCGTCGCACGGTCCGGAGATCCGCAGGATCTCGGCGCGGTGCACGCGACAGCGGCCGCTGAGGCCACCGATCGCGGCGTCGTGCCGCCAGCGGTCCATGACGTCGGTCCATTCGCTCGCCCGGTCCTGGAGCGCCATCCCTTGCGCGGCGCAGATCAACTCGCAGTACATCATCCCTGTCGTGAGCGGATCGACCTCGCCCGACATCAGGTCGACGGCGATCTCGTCGAGCAGTTCGAGCCCTTCGGCGACCTGACCGTTGAAGATCGCGACCCGTGCCGTGCAGACCCGACCGATCACGACCGCCGGGTCGACGCCGAGCCGCGTGCCGATCTCGATCGCCCTCGCGGCGTTCGCTCCTGCCGCCTCCATGTCACCGCACATGAACCGTTCGTAGCCACGGGTCATGGCGATGATCGCGGAGGCCGGCGCCTCACCGTGGCCTTCGAGCACGCGTTCCGCCCGCCGCAGCCAGCCGCGTACCGGGGCCATCAGCCCGGTGTCCATCATCAGGTACATGGCGACCATGGCCGCAGCCATCGCCGCGCCGGGCACGTCGCCCTCGGCGACGAGGAGCGCGTGCAGGTCTTCCCACGCGCTCACCGAGGCTTCGAAGTCACCGTTGCCGTAGGCCGCGCGGGCCCGCAGTTCGAGCCGCTCGGCGCCCTCGGGGTCCGGACCGTCGGTCTCGAGCAGGTCGAGAGCGAGCTTCCATTCGCCCTGCTCCAGTGCATCACGCACGGAGGCGAGCTCATCCATGGGTGCATTGTGACACCGATGCCCCGAGCCGCTCCCCTACCGCGATCCGAGCAGGGCGCCTCGTCGTCGATGCTCGTGCGCCGAGGCCCTCAGCCTCGTGACCGCGAGCGCGCGTCCCGGAAGATGTCGGCCTCGACCGGACCGCCGTCCCAGGCGGGAACCACCCGCTTGAGCCGCTCCGCAGTCAGGAACGCCCGACGAAGCTCCCCCGACATCACCTCGTACGGCGAGGTCTGCGACCGGTGGAGCGCGATCGCACGCTCTCGCAGGTCGAGGTGTTCGGTGGTGTCGATGACCGTGGTGATCTCCTCTTCGGGAGTCCCGAGGTCTCCCAGGCCCAGATGATCGCTCTCGGGCTGCTCGCGGACCAGCGCCTCGACCCACTGGCGCATCAGCTGCTGGGGGAGGCAGTGCAGGTACACGGCACCCGGCTGCCACGAGGCGGTCGCGACGGCCTGCAACGTGGCGTCGCGGATGTGGACGTGATCCCGGTGGCCGTCGCTGGCGTCGAGCGTGACGACCACCGTCGGTCGGACCCGGTCGATCAACGACACGATCGTCGCCGCCACGTCGTCGACGGGCGCTGCGACGAGACTGCCCGCGACCGGATCGCCGTCCATTCCCGAGTCGAGCCAGTCCATGAGGACGACCTGCTCGACGCCCACCAGCGCTGCTGCCGCCCGCAGCTCGGCCTCCCGCACCTCGCCCATGTCCGCATCGTCGAGCCCGCGGCCCGGCGTGGGCGAACCGGCTTCTCCGCGCGTCGCGCAGGCCACCACGGTGGTGACGCCGGACGCCGTCGCATGCGCGAGCAGCGACCCGCATCCGAACGTCTCGTCGTCGGGATGCGCGACCACCACGAGCAGCCGGTCTCGTTCCTCACCCATCCAACGCTCCCTCGCCTCGCCTGGCCCGTTTCGTGCCCGAGCACTATGGCAAATCGTTGGTCCGGAGCGCCTTCTTGTCGATCTTGCCGAACACCGTCGTCGGGAGTTCGTCGACCACGGTGACCTGCTTGGGCACCTTGTACTTCGCGAGGTCCTCCCGACAGCGCGCCATCACTCGATCGACGATCGCCCGGTCGCCGTCATCGCCGGCAGAGACGACGAACGCCACGACGGCCTCGCCCCAGTCCGGGTGCGGCACACCCACGACCGCCACCTGTTGCACACCGTCGACATCGACGATCGCCGCTTCCACCTCCGAGGTGTACACGTTCATCCCACCGGAGATGACCATGTCGTTCTTGCGATCGAGCAGGTACAGGAAGCCGTCGCCATCCAACCGGCCGATGTCCCCGGTGAACAGCCATCCGTCCCGCAACGCGTCTGCGGTGGCATCGGGACGGTTGTGATAGCCGACCATCGTGTACGGCGTCGACGCAACGACCTCGCCGATCTCGCCGACCGGGACGTCGTTGCCGTCCTCACCGACGATCCGGACCTCGGCCATCGCCACTGGTCGACCGCAGCTGGCCAGTCGATGGACGCCGTCGGCATCGGTGGTGTGGTCCTCGCGGCGGAGTCGGGTGATGAAGTTCGGCGCCTCGGACTGCGCATAGAGCTGCATGAACACCGGACCGAACACGGCGAGGCCCTGACGCAACCGGTCGGCGGTGATCGGTGCCGCGCCGTAGAGGATCGTCCGGAGTGACGCCAGGTCGAGGGTGCGCCCTTCGACCGCATCCAGGACGCGGTAGATCATCGTCGGCACCATGAACGTGTACGTGACGCGATCGTCGACGATGCGTCGCACGGCGAGATCCGGGTCGAACCGCTGCTCGAGGAACACGGTCGCACCGCGCACGAACGCCGCCTGGAGCAGGAACCCCGCGCTGTGCGGCAACGGCGACATCAGCAGCAGTCGCTCGTCGTCCTGCAGCCCCATCTCGATGACGTGTGAGCACAGGTTGAGTGCGAGCTGGCGTTGACGATGCATCACGCCCTTGGGCTGGCCCGTCGTCCCACCGGTGTAGATGATCAGTCCCAGGTCGTCCTCTGCGGGGTCCGATGCAGGGATCGTGGTCGGCCGGTCGCCGATGGCGTCCTCCATCGACAGCACCTCGAGTTCACCGACCGGTGACGTCGGCTCCGCCCCGCCGACGGCGATGACGGTGTGCAAGGCAGCCGACCCCGACGTGACCGCCGCATCGATCATGCTGGCGCCGGCGACCGCCACCGTGGCTCCGCAGTCACCGAGGCAGAAGGCGACTTCCTTGGCCGACAGCATCTCCGTGAGCGCGACGCGCGCCGCACCGACGCGAGCGATCGCCTGATCGGCGATGACGTAGTCGGGGCCGTTCGGCAGCAGGAGCGCCACCGGGTCCCCGGGTCGGACACCGAGCTCGACCAGGAGATGCCCGAGCTGGTTCGCCCGATCCGCCAACTCGCCGTAGGTGTACGACCGACCGTCGTGGACGAGCGCGACGCTCTGCGTGAAGCGTTGCGCCGACGTCGTCAGGAGTTGCTTGACCGTCAACGGGTACGGGGACGCAAGCATCACGGCAACGACGGTCGGTCGAATCCCGGGGCACGGCCCGGGCACACACGGTTCGTCATCTCAGCGCGCGGTGAGTCCACCGTCGATGACGAGTTCGGACCCGGTCACCCAGGTGGACTCGTCGGAGGCGAGGTAGAGCACGCCCCAGGCGATGTCCATCGGCACGCCGGGCCGACCGAGCGGGTGGGCGTCGCTGAGTGCATCGAAGAAGGCGTCGCGATCGCCGGTGTTGTCACCGAGATGCTGCACCATCGGGGTCCACGTGTAGCTGGGGTGCACCGAGTTGACCCGGATGTTGTAACCCTCCTGGGCGACGTGGAGTGCCGCGGACTTCGAGAACAGCCGCACCGCGCCCTTGGACGCGTTGTAGGCGGCGAGGTTGTCGATGCCGACCAAGCCCGCAACCGACGAGATGTTGACGATCGAGCCGCCCTGCGGATCCTGGGCCTTCATCACCTTGATGGCGGCCCGCGTGCCGAGGAAGACGGCCTCGCTGTTGATGGCGTTCACGTGGCGCCAGCCCTCGAGCGTCGTGTCCTCGACGTTGGCGTCGAGCACGATGCCGGCGTTGTTCACGACGACATCGAGTCGACCGTGCCGCTCGACGATGCCGGCCGTGATCTCGTCCCACTGGGCCTCGTCGGTGACGTCCTGGTGGAGGTATTCGGCGGTGCCGCCGTCCTCGTTGATCGACTTGGCGAGGAGCGCGCCCTCTTCGTCGAGCAGGTCGGTGAGGATGACGGTTGCGCCCTCCTTGGCCATGGTGCGGCCGGTGGCCTCACCGAGCCCACGTGCACCCCCGGTGATCAGCGCGACCTTGTCCTGTACTCGTCCCACAACAATTCCCCTTTGGTCAGGTAGTTCGTTTCAACGTGCTTGCGAAGGTACGAAGCCGGGGTGGTGGTGTGACAGGCGTCATTGCATCATCGTGTCGATGCATTCGCGTCACTTCGCCCGCAGCGCTCCAGCATTACGGTCATGCCGGTTCCGTCACCGCGAAGGGAAGCAACCGCGTGAACATCCTGATCGTCGACGACGACGAGGCGACCGTGACCTTCATGCGCATGGCGTTCACGGCCGCCGGCCACACGGTGGCCACGGCATCGAACGTCGCTTCTGCGTTGCGTCACGCGACCGACGACACCCCGGACGTCGTGTTGGCCGACCTGACGCTCGGCGACGGCGAGGGCGGCCTGGAACTGGCGCGTGCGCTGCGTGGCGGGGCCTCGACCACGAACGTCGGGCTCCTGGCGGTCAGCGGCGACGACACGCCCGAGTTGTTGCAGGCGACGGTCGACTGCGGGTTCGACGGGTTCGTGTCGAAGCCGGTCGACCTGGCGTCGCTGCTGGACCGTGTCGGTCGCCTCGCCGAGCTGGATCGCGGAGCGTCGCGCTAGCGACAGCAGGCGTCGATCGCCCGCAGCGCGTCGGCGACGTCGAAGGGCTTCGTGATCAGCCGGTCGGGTCGAGGCGCGGTTTCGGGAACCACGTCGCTTCCTGCGGTCAGCACCATCACGGGAAGCGCGGGATCGCCGGACCGGATGTCGCGGAACAGGTCCCAGCCGGACCGGTCCGGCAACCCGATGTCGAGCAGGACCAGGTCGACGTCACCGGCGGCGAGCTGCGCGGCACCATCGGCCGCGCTCCGCGCCGTCCGTAGTTCGACGAGCGGCCGCAGGGCGAGCGCGGCGTCCATCACCCGGACACACGCGTCATCGTCCTCGATGTAGAGCACGACGGCCCGACGTGGTTCGGATGCTGGGGCGTCGGACACCGCCGTTCGGGACCCGTCACGGGCGGCGACGGGGTCCCCCGACGGCGGAAACTCGACCCAGAAGCTGCTGCCGACGCCGATCGCGCTCTCGACGCCGATGGCGCCGCCCATCTCGTCCATCAGACGCTTGGTGAGCGCGAGCCCGAGGCCGGTGCCCTCCGGCCGGGCGTGGTGTTCGGTCTCGAGACGGTGGAACGGTTGGAACAACTCACGGATCGATTCCGGCGCGATGCCAGGACCGGTGTCGTTCACCACGATCCGGATGTTGCCGCCGTCGACCTCCTTCACCTCGACGTCGATGCGGCCGTTCACCGGCGTGTACTTGACGGCGTTGCCGAGGAGGTTGATCAGCACCTGTCGAAGACAACGACGGTCGGCGAGGACGTGGTGGCGGTCGGCGCTGCGCCGGTCGTCCGACAGCGAGATGCTCCGTGCCGTGGCCAGTGGCCGAACCAGATCGAGTGCCTCACGGAGCACGTCCGCCGTGTCCACGGGCTCGGTCTGCACGGACAGCTGGCCGGCTTCGATGCGCGAGAGGTCGAGGAGCTGGGCGATGAGGTCGCGGAGATGCTCGCCGGCCCGCACGATGTGGTCGACGCTGTCGGCGCGCTGATCGGCGTCGAGGTCCGTCAGCTGCATGACCTGCGCGAATCCCAGGATCGCGTTCAGCGGGGTTCGGAGCTCGTGGCTGACCAGCGCGAGGAAGTCGGTCTTCGCCCGGTTCGAGGCCTCCGCCGCCAGTCGCGCCTGCTGCTCCGAGAGGTGCCGGCGGCTCGCGGTGATGTCCCGGACCTCGACGTAGAAGTTCCACTCACCCAGCACCGCGACGATCGAGGTGCTCAACGACACCCAGACCGGAGCGTCGTCTCGCTCTGCGGCCAACGGGACCTCGATGGTCGGATGCGCGCGCGAACGCACCGCTTGTCCCTCGGCCAGGACGTCCCACGCCGAGCGGATCTGGTCCCGCCATTCCGGGTGGACGAAGTCGAGGAGGTTGGACGTCAGCAGCACCGACTCCGGTTGCCCAAGGGTCGTGGACAGCGACGGATTGACCTTGAGGAGCGAGCCGTCGAGGTGCACGAGCGCGAGGCCTGCGGTCGCCCCCTCGAACCCGCTGCGGAACCGCGACTCGCTCTCCGCGAGGGCCCCGAAGAGGCGGTGGTGCTCGATCGCCACTGCGGCCAGGTACGTGAACCGCTTGACCAGCTTGATGGCCACCGGATCGGGGCCCCAGACCGACGCCTTGTACACCGCGAAGGTGCCGAGCACCTCGCCGCCCTCTGACGCCACGATCGGGGTGGACCAACACGACCGGAGTCCGTGTTCGACGGCGAGGTCACGGAACCGAATCCAGTTCTCGTCGGTCGTGACGTCGCGTGCGACCACCGGACGACGGAGGTGGGCGGCCGTTCCGCAGGAGCCCTGTCCCTGGCCGATGACCACCCCGTCGATCGCCTGGCGATAGGCCGCGGGCAGTCCTGCGCCGGCACCGTGGTGCAGGCTGCGCCCGTCGCGGAGGAGCAGCACCGAACAGGCGCTGTCGGGAAGCTGGCTCTCGATGGCGGCGACGATCGCCTCGAGCGACTCCTCGAGCGG
>JBFIHN010000117.1:0-8947 GCA_041601775.1 Acidimicrobiales bacterium | reverse complement strand
CGGAGATCAGTCCGTCGACGGCAGGAGTCATGCGGCCGCGCCGGCGGTGGCGCGTGTCGAGTCGCTGCCGGCACGGACCGGCTTGGACGCGTAGACGATGAGGCTCTTGCCGATCACCGGGTTGAGCAGCGCCTCGGTGAGGCGGGTGGCGAGCGGGCGGTCGGTGATGTCCCAGACCAGGAGCCGGTGGTACGCCTTGACCAGCGGGTGGTCGTCGGAGTGCTGGGGATCGATCGCGCACCGGAGCCACCAGTACGGCGAGTGGAGGGCGTGGGCGTGGTGGGCGTCGCCGGGCTTGAGACCGGCAGCACGCATCTTCCGCCGCAGGTCGTTCTCGGTGTAGATGCGGACGTGCCCGCCCTCGACGAAGGGTGCGTGGTACTCGTCGGAGAGCTTCCAGCAGAGCTGTTCGGCCAGCCAGGCGGGAACGGTGACGGCGATCGTGCCACCGGGCTTGAGCACCCGGTGGAGTTCGGCCATCGCTCCCTCGTCGTCGGTGATGTGCTCGAGCACCTCGGCCGCGATGATGCGGTCGAAGGTGTCGTCCGGGAAGGGCAGGCGCACGGCGTCGCCCCGGCACGCCGCGCCGTCTTCGGCCCGCTCGATCTCACCGGCGATCGCCATGGCGCCGCAGAGGTCGGCGACCTGTCGCAGTTCGTCGAGGTCGTAGTCGAAGGCGACGACCCGTGCGCCGTTGCGCAGCGACTGGAAGACGTGGCGGCCGGCGCCACAGCCCAGATCGAGGATCAACTCGCCGGGCTCGAGGCCCAGGCGGTCGTAGTCGACGGTCAGCATCAGACGAGTCCTCCGGGGATGGTCACGCCGCTGCTGGCGTCGCTGGCATCGATCTGGCCGAGACGGACCCGGTACTGCTCGACGGTGCGTTCGGCGGTGTGACGCCAGCTCCAGTTGTCCTTGACCCGATCGCGACCGGCGAGGCCGATGGCACGGGACCGTTCGGGTTCGTCCAGTGCCTGGCGGATCCGGGAGGCGAGGGCGTCGCTGTCGCCCGGTGGGACGAGCATCGCGGTCTCGCCGTCGGGGCCCACGACCTCGGGGATCGCTCCGCCGGTGGTGGCGACGAGCGGGCACCCGCACGACATGGCTTCGATGGCCGGGAGCGAGAACCCCTCGTACAGCGAGGGGACGACGGCGAGCTCGGCTTCGGAGTACAGCTCGATGATGCGACGTTCGGGGACGCCGGTGACGAACTCGACGTGGTCACGCAGACCCAACGCCTCGATCGCCTTGCTCGACGCGCCGCCGGGCTTCTCCTTGCCGATGACGACCAGATGGAGGTCGTCGCGCTCGGTGCGCAGCTTGGCCATCGCCTCGAGCAGGTACTTGAGGCCCTTCATGGTCACGTCGGCGCTCGCCGTGGTCACCAGACGGCCGGGGATCCGCTCGATCTCGGGGAGGGGCTCGAACACGTCGGGGTCGACGCCGACAGGGACGATGGCCATCTTGGTCGGGTCGACCTCGTGGTCGGCGACGATGTCCTTGAACGAGTTGGACGACACGGTCACGACGCGTTCGAGACGCTTGGCGACCCGGGTCTGCATCTTGGTGAAGCCGTACCAGCGGCCGAGGCTCCACCGCCGGTAGCGGTTCGGCGCATGGCTCATCTCGAGCCGCCGGTCGACGGTGATCGGATGGTGCACGGTGGCCAGCACCGGCAGACCCATCTTCTCGATCAGCAACAAGCCGTAACCGAGGGTCTGGTTGTCGTGCACGATGTCGAAGTCGCCCTTGCGGCGGCGCAGGTGGTCCCAGGCGCGCATCGAGAACGCGAGCGGCTCGGGGAACTGCCCGGCCGAGAACGTCATCAGCTCGACGAAGTCCTTCCAGTCGTCGATCTCCCACAGGCCGGGCATGCGAGCCGGGAAGTGCTCGTTGTAGATGTCGAGGCTGGGGAGCTCGACCAGGGGCACCTCGTCGGGCAGCTCGGGGTAGGGCTGGCCGCCCAGCACCTCGACCGAGTGGCCGAGGTCGACGAGCGCCTTGGCGAGCTGGCGGACGTACACGCCCTGGCCGCCGACATGCGGCTTCCCGCGGTAGGCGAGGAGAGCGATCCGAAGCGGCGCAAAGCCGTCTTCGCCGTGCGGGGCCTGCGTGTGCATAGCCGACAATCGTCGCCGTTCATTGACTGGGCGGTCAAGTACGCCCTTCTTGGGTCGGATGTCCGTCGGCGTGCATCGACACGATACGGCCGACGTCGGGGGGCACGGCTCCCCGGACCACCTCGTGCCAGGTGCGCTCCGCGGCCTCCGGACCGTGGCTCGGTTCGACCCGCAGCCACTCTCGACTGCCGTCGACGAATGCCGCCAACGCGGCGGCCGTTCGTTCCTGGTAACCCGCGGCACCCCAGGCCGCGACCCGCTTCGGGATCTCCGTCGGTGCGAAGAACATCTGTGGTGCCGGTCCGTGCCCGATGTCCGCCGGTGGGGAGTCGTGGTGGCTCATGCCGACCGCCATCGAGTACTTGACGTGGTCGCCGAGGTGTTCGTGGACCGCGGCCAGCACCGAGCGGTTCCCGGCCATGTCGATGACCACGACATCGCGGTGCTCGTCGATGGCACGCAGGTCGTCGTAGGTGACGACGTCGTCGTAGGAGCCGACGGAACGCACGAAGTCGGCGTTCGTCTCCGAGGTCACGCCGATCACCTGCACGGCACCGCGCGTCGCGGCGTTCTGGGCGAAGCCGATGGCCGTCTTGCTCGAGGCCGACAGGACCAGGACCGAGTCGGCGCCGTAGTACGAGGCGTCGGCGAAGAACTCATCGGCCAGGAACCCGGTGAGGAAGAGGCCGCGCAGCAGGGCATGGCGGTCTTCGGCGTCGGTGTCGTCGCCCGGGTGGTCCGGGTCGCTCCGGGTGTCGGTCCAGGCCCGGTACACGGCGGCGTGGGACTGCCGGTGCAGGCCGTCGTCTCGCAGGCCGCTCGCGGTCGGGGCGACCAGGGCGGTCACGTGACCGGCCATCGGGAACCAGCCGAAGTATCGCCCGCCCGGCTCGACCGCGGGATTCGCCGACTCGACGACCCGTGCCCACCCCATCGCCGGCACGCGGCCCCACGGCAACTCGGTGGGATGGAAGTCCCAGTACCCGAGCATCTCGCCGGCCACGGCGTAGGTCACCGTGTTCGCGGTGACGGCGAACCGCTCGACGACGGCGCGGACCTCGCCCGGCTGGAGCGGGGCCAGGTCGACCTCGACGAGGCGGGTCGTGCGCACGTCGCCCCGGTCGACCTCGAGGACGATGTCGGACTCCGAAGTGGTCATGGTCGCAGTGTTGCCGACGAAGGCGGCCTACGTTGCCCGACATGCGTGCGGTGGTCCAGCGGGTGTCGTCAGCCTCCGTCTCCGTCGACGGCGAGGTCGTCGGCGCGATCGGCCTGGGACTGGTCGCGCTCGTCGGCGTCACCCACGACGACGAGCCGGCGCAGGCCGCGAAGCTGGCGGGGAGACTGGCCAAGCTGCGGCTGCTGGACGACGACGACGGGATCATGAACCGGTCGGTGCTCGACGAGGGCGCCGCAGTCCTCGTCGTGAGCCAGTTCACGCTCTATGGCGACACCCGCAAGGGCAACCGGCCCTCGTGGCTGGCCGCAGCCCGACCCGAGCATGCCGAACCGCTCGTCGACCAGGTCGTCGACGAACTGCGTGCGCTGGGCGTCACGGTCGCGTCCGGCCGGTTCCGGACCGACATGGAGGTCGCGCTGGTCAACGACGGTCCCGCCACGGTGATCGTCGACGTCTGAGTCGGGCGATGCCGGTAGCCTCCCGCCGGGGCCGCTCCGTCCGGGGTGGCAGGCAGGCGTGAGGGAGTCGACATGAACAAGGCATTCGGACTGGTCACCGCGGCGGTGCTCTTGATCGGCGGCGCGACCGCTGCCGGGGCGGCGGAGCACGCACAGCGTGGGGGCCTGCCGTCGCTGACACTGTCGCCGGTCGAAGGGCCGCCAGGAACGACCTTCGCGGTCTCGGGCCTGGGTTGTGACGAGGGCCGGACCGTGACGGTCGACACCACCGCCTCGAACCAGACATCCACGACGCCGTCCACCGACGTCGAGGTCGTGCCAGCCCTCGACGGGTCCTGGTCGGTCGACCTGACCGTCGACCACGGTTCGGTGCCCTACCAGTCGGTCGTGATCGACGCCGCGTGCTCGGGAGGCGAGTTCGAGGACTCGGCCCAGACGTTCCGTGGCGTGCCACCCCAGGCGATCGGGTTCGAGTACCAGCGGGCCTACTTCGAGGTCCTGCCCGACCCGACGATGACCCTCGCCCCGGCCTCGGGCGTCGCCGGTTCTGAGTTCTCCGTGAGCGGCGGCACGTGCAGTGCGTTCTACGAGGGGATGGCCCAGATCAGCGACGGCACGACCGACGCGACGGTCGAACCCGACGTCGACGGTGACTGGGACACGACGTTCACGGTGCCCGACGATGCCGAGGTCGGCGACACGATCACCGTCATGGCCACCTGTGTCACCTCCGAGGTCCCCAGCTTCCGGAGCGCTCGTCGCGGAGAGAGCTCGAACTCCTTCGACTACACCCCGGTGGTGTTCACCGTGACCGCCGAGCCCACGACCCCAAGCACCCCGGCACCCACGCCGACGCCCACACCGTCGGGCGGCGCAGTACAGGCCGACGCGGCGACGCCGACCACGGCCACGCCGACGTTCACGGGCTGATCGTCACCGTCACCTAGGGTTCCTCGCCTCGCCCGACCGACATCCGGCGGGCTTCGGCGGAAGAGGAATGATGATGAAGAAGACAGTGGCCGCGTGCGCGGCCTCGATGGTGCTGTTCGGCACCATGAGCGTGGCCGGCGCGGCGGAGTTCGCAGGACCGCCCACGGTCCCGTTGATGACGCTCTCGCCCGAGGCCGGACCCGAGGGCACCACGTTCACCGTGTCGGGCGTCGACTGCGGGGGCGACGAGGTGCGGGTCGAAGGCCGTGAGGAATACGTCGACGAACACCTCCGTTCGGTCGCTCCGGAGGACGACGGGTCGTGGAGCACCACGTTCACGGTGAGCGCTGGCGTGGACCCGGGCACGACGATCCGGATCGAAGCGGACTGCTGGGACCAGTCGATCCAGGACGTCGCGCAGACCTTCCGTGGCGACAACGGCCACCAGTTCTCGTACCCGGACGAGTACTTCGAGGTGACCCCCGTCCGCACGATGGCGTTGGACCCGGAGTCCGGTCCGGCCGGATCGTCGTTCGAGGTGCGCGGCGGTACGTGTGAGAGGGGCGATGCCGACGAAGAGGTCACGGTCGACGCCGGTGGCGACGAGAAGACCGTCACCCCGGACGTCAACGGCGACTGGACGGCGACGTTCGTGGTGCCCGCCGACGCGGCGATCGGCTCGACCATCGCGGTCGAGGCGACGTGTGCGTTCTCGAAGTTCGACGACCTGCCCGCCATCCGTCGTGCCCCCGCCGGCCCCCAGGGCCCGGACTTCGACTACACCGGCGTCGTCTTCACGGTGACGGGAGAGACGACGACCACCCAGGGCACGACCACGACGACCGCCGCAGGCGCCGTCGAGGCCACGGCAGCGACGCCGACCACGGCCACGCCGACGTTCACCGGTTGACGTTCAGCTGACGCGCAGCCAGCCTCGCCGCTCCACGATCCAGGCAGCGGCGAGGCTGGCCAGTGCGAACCCGATGGCCAGGTAGTCGCCGACCCGCACGTAGATCGTGCGGCCCGACCGGAGTTCGACGGTGTCGTAGAGCACGGCTCGCTCGGAGACCGCGGTGCGTTGGAGCACACGGCCGTCCGGGTCGACCACAGCACTGAAGCCGGTGGGGGCGACCTGCGTCACCCACCGGCCGTTCTCGATGGCCCGCATGCGGGAGTTGGCCACCTGCTGCGTCTGGACCTGCGTGCCCGAGAACGAGGCGCCGTTGGTCGGGTTCACCAGGAGTTGTCCGCCGTGGTTGGTGGCGTCGCGAGCCCGTTCGCCGAAGAAGATCTCCCACGAGATCGACACGCCGAGCCGGCCGACCGGAGTGTCGACCACGGCCGGCGTGGTCCCGATCGCGGCGTCGCGGGCGGGGAGTGCATCGCCGGCGATCGACTCGAGGAGGCTGCGGAAGGGCACCCATTCACCGAAGGGCACTCGCTCGACCTTCTCGTAGCGGTCGATCTCGTCGCCTGCCGGGTCGTAGACCACGGCCCAGTTCCGGAACGCGTCGCTGCCTTCGTCCTCGATCACCCCGGCGAGGAAGGTCGCGTCGTTCTCGCGAGCGAGCGCCTGCAACTGCGCTTCCTCCGGGCTGTCGACCAGGGTCACCACGTCGACGACGTCTTCGGGCCACAGCACGAGGTCGACCTCGTCGAGACCCTGCGACGCAGCCAGATGGCGTTCGAGGACGATGCCTTCTTCGGTGGTCGCCGCCCGTGTTCCCTGCGGGCCGCCGCCCTGGACGAGCGCCACGTCGACGAACTCGCCGGTCGCTTTGCCCGCCGGTGCGGCGACGCCGATCAGGAGCACGACGACCGCGAAGGTGGCGAGCGCCCAGGCCATGGACCACGAGCGCTTCCAGCACGCCGCCAACGCCGAGCCGACGACGACCGTCATCCCGACCACGAACAACGCGCCGCCGAGACGCAGCATCGGGGCGAGGACGCCGTCGACCTGCCCGGTCGCCAGGTTGGACAACGGCACGCCGCCGAAGGGCCAACGCCAGCGGAGCCACTCGGCGAGGATGATGCCGCCCGGGTAGGCGAGGAACCGTCCCGGCCCCTTCGGGGCCAGGAGCGTCCCGGTCGCCAAGAAGCCGGCGTAGGCCATCGACGCGATGACGTAGCCCGGTGCGGTGAGGTCCTGCATCCAGAACAGCGTGGGGAGGAGCAGCGCCAGCCACGCGAACCACGCCCGGCCGAGACGGACGATGCCGTGGGCACCGTCGAGCACGTGGTCGAGGAGCGCGATGCCGACGAAGGCCATCGGCCAGAACCCCCACGGCGGGGTGGCCGCGGCCAGGCAGAGTCCGGCGACGACGGCGAGCAGTGTTGGCGGGAGGCGACGCATGGCGGCGGCGATTCTGGCACCGCGGACGGTGCGCGACGCGAGCGCGCTACAGGTCGCCGATCGGGCGTCCGGGCCCGATCGTGTCGAAGAACTCGACCGGTGTCGTGTTCTTGATCGTGAAGTGGCCGACGATGCGCTGACGGGCCGACCCGCGGGGATGGCAGGCGAAGAGGGTGGCCGTGCGGGCGTGGGTCTGGTCGATGATGTGGACGTCGGTCGGGTTCACGATCTCGGTGTGGTCGAGGACGTAGACCGTCTGCATCCCGTCGATCGTGAAGATCAACTCGTCACCCGGGACCAGGTCGTTCAACGCCCAGAACGGTTTCGAGTAGGTGGTGCGGTGCCCCGCGACGACGACGTTGCCGATCTCGCCGGGCATGGCAGTGCCTGGCCAGTGGCTGGGACCCCGGTTGATGGAGGTCAGCGTCACGCCTTCGAAGAGGGTCTGGGAGAGCCCGATGGCAGGGATCTCGAGGGTGCCGTGGCGGACCTCGGGTGTGGCGGCGTACGGATCCGACGGGGCCGGTTCCGGCTGGGGGAGTGCGATCGACGGGTCGATGTCCTCGGACCGTTGGACCTCGACGACGATGCCGGCCAGGGGGTCCAGGTCGGTCTCGACCGGTTCCGCCGTCGCCGCCAGTGCCACCGCCGCGGCGGCGACGTTCTCGTCGGGTTGCGTCCGGAGACCGCCACCGGTGAGGACGACGACGTCGGCGACCAGCACGGCCGCGATCGCCGCACCGAGCACGCGAATCCGCATGGAGGTCTTGTACCACGTCATCGCCACGAAGTCCTTCCTGCGCCGGGCGAGAACGGTCAGCGGCCGCGGTCGAGCAGCGTGCGGGCGGCGACGCGACCCTGTCGGATGCATGCCGGCACGCCGATGCCGCCGAGGGAGGCGCCGGCCAACGCGAGCGGACCGGCGTCGGACGCGGCACGGTGGACCTCGTCGACGAGGTCGAGATGGCCCGGCCGGTACTGCGGGAACGACCGGCGCCACCGGCCCACCCGACTCCCGACGGGTGTGACGTCGACGCCCATCGTGGTCCGCAACCCGTCGAGCGCGACCCCGACGAGCGAGGCGTCGTCGTGGGCACACCAGTCGATCGGGTCGGCGTCGTGGCCGATCGAGACGCGGAACACCACATGGCGGCCGTCGGCCCAGTGGGCCCACTTGGACGAACCCCACGAGCACGCGGTGATCGGCACTCCCGCCGTCCGGGCCACGACGAAACCGCTCCCGTCGAGGGGGTGGTCGACGGCGTCGGCGTCGGCCACCAGCGTGACCATCACCACCGAGGCGAACTCGACCCGTCCGAGCGCGTCGGCCGCCTCCGGCGCGGCTGCCTGCAGGAGTCGGGCCGCGGCGTCGGCCGGGGTCGCGACGACGACGCCGTCGAAGTGTTCGTCGCCCAGGTGGGCGCCGGTCGCGTCGAGCCGCAACGCTGGTGCCGGCGTCGAGCGCCGGATCTCGGCTGCGAGGCGCTCGACCAGGCGTTCGGGCAGCGTCGCCATGCCGTCGGTCGGGGTCGCGAACACGGGGGCACCGGTGGACCCCGCCCGGCTCCGGGCCCCGGCGGCCGCGTGGATCAGCGATCCGCCCGCCGCGGCGCAGGCCCAGATCTGCGGGGCGACGGCTGCAGCCGAGAGGAGATCGGCCTCGCCGGCGTTGATGCCACCCAGCAGGGGTTCGACGAGGTGCTCGCAGACCTCGTCGCCGAGACGCTCGCGGATCAGCGCGCCCACCGACTGATCGTGGGTGGGGGCGACGGCATCGGCGACGAGGTCGCGGCGCGCTCGCTCGAGCCCGGCCGACGACACGAGCCCGGTCGACGCCAGGTCGTCGAGGTCGGTCGGGACGCCGAGCAGGTGCGCGGCCGGCAGGGGCCGGAGTGCGCCGTGGGCG
>JBFIHN010000116.1:0-9019 GCA_041601775.1 Acidimicrobiales bacterium | reverse complement strand
GGTGCCCGCCGCCTCGACGGCCGGACGCTCGAACGCACGTCGGCCAACGGGAAGCACCTGTTCCTCCACTGGGACGGGGCCGAGGTGCTCCACATCCACCTCGGCCTCTTCGGGAAGTTCCGCCGCCACGTCGCCGACGCCCCGGCCCCGTCCGATGCGCTCCGGCTCCGACTCTGCGGACCGGAGACCGTCTGGGACCTCACGGGCGCCATCACGTGCGAGCTCCGCGACCCCGGCATCCTCGACGCGGTCGCCACGACGCTCGGACCCGATCCGCTGCGCCGCGATGCCGACGTCGACGAGTTCGTCCGGCGCGTCCGGAAGTCGAAGAAGCCGATCGGCGCCCTCCTCCTCGACCAGGCCGTCATCGCGGGCATCGGCAACGTCTACCGGGCAGAGATCCTCCATCTGACCGGCATCCATCCCTCGGTCGAGGGACAGGCGCTCTCCGATGCGCGGGTACGCGAGATCTGGGACGAGACGGTGACCCAACTCCGCCTCGGCGTGCGGCGCGATCGGATCATCACGGTTCCGTTGCGGGGCCGCCGGATGACGTCGATGACCAGGGAGAACTCGGTCCACGTCTACAAGCAGTCCGAGTGCCGCACCTGCGGCTCGCCCGTCGAGCACTCCGACATCGGGGGTCGGAACATGTTCGCCTGCCCCCGCTGTCAGCCCCGCCGCTGAGGCTGCGGGCCGCGGAGCACCGCGATCAGCGGTGCGGTCCGAGGTGCGCCACGAGGGTGCGGAAGGCCCGTCCGCGATGCGACATGGCGTGCTTGGCCCCCGCCGTGATCTCGGCGAACGTGCGGCCGTCGCCCTCGTCGGGGACGAAGATCGGGTCGTAGCCGAAGCCGCCGTCACCGCGGGGAGCGTCCGCCACCCGCCCCTCGACGGTGCCGCGCACCACGTGTTCCTGCCCGTCGGGCCAGACGACCGCAGCGGCGGCCACGTAGCGGGCCGAGCGCTCCGACCCGGAGACTCCGTCGAGCTCGCGGACGACCCGGGGGATCCAGTCCGACTCCTCGGTCCACCGAGCCGAGTGGATGCCAGGACGTCCGCCGAGGGCATCGATCTCGATGCCGGAGTCGTCGGCGAGGGACACCACTCCCCTGGCCTGGACGAGTGCCCGTGCCTTGATGAGCGCGTTCTCCTCGAACGTCGTCCCGGTCTCCTCGACGTCGGGGTCCTGGGCCTCGATCACCCAGGCGTCCCCGAGGATCTCGGCGACCTCGGCGACCTTGTGCGCGTTGCCGGTGGCGAAGAGGATCGGGCGCGGCTCGCTCAACGCGCCGGCGGCGGTTCGGCGACGTAGGCCTTCTGGGCCGCGATCAGCTCGGTGATGCCGCCGGTCGCGAGGTCGAGGAGGCGGTCCATGGCCGGGCGCCCGAAGGCCGCGCCCTCGGCGGTGCCCTGCACCTCGACGAAGTCGCCGTTCGAGGTCATGACGACGTTCATGTCGACGTCGGCCTTCGAGTCCTCGATGTAGGGCAGGTCGCACACCGGCTCGCCGTCGACGATGCCGACACTGATCGCCGCGCAGAAGGCGGTGAGCGGGTTCTCGGCGAGGTCGCCACGGGCGACGAGGCGGGCGAACGCGTCGTGCAGGGCGAGGTAGCCGCCGGTGATCGACGCCGTGCGGGTACCGCCGTCGGCCTGCAGGACGTCGCAGTCGACGATCACCTGGCGCTCGCCGAGGATCGACATGTCGCACACCGATCGCAGCGCACGGGCGATGAGACGCTGGATCTCCTGGGTACGTCCGCTCTGCTTGCCCTTGGCCGCCTCGCGCCCGATGCGTTCGGGACTGGACCCGGGCAGCATCGAGTACTCGGCCGTCACCCAACCGGTGCCCCGGCCCTTCATCCATCGCGGGACGTCTTCGTCGATCGACGCGGTGCACAGCACCCGCGTCTGACCGAAGCCGATCATGCACGAGCCGGTGGCCATGACGGTCGGGTCACGCTCGATGGTGAGCGGTCGCATGGCTTCGGGCGTACGTCCGTCGGGTCTCATGTGCTGTACCTCTCGTCGATCTCGGCGACGGCGATCGGGCCGTCGAAGGCGGTGGCCGCCTCGATGCGCCTGGCCGTGGGATCCGAGCCCGGTGCCAGGTGCGTGAGGACCAACGATGCCACGTCGGCGTCCGTCGCCAGCGAACCCGCCTGCGTCGCCGTGAGGTGTTGGATCCCGGGCGTGGGCGTGTCGAGCGTCGCCTCGACCACCGCCACGTCGATCCCCGGGCCGAGCGACGCCAACGACCAGTCGTCGCCGGTGTCGGCCGAGTAGGCGATCGACCCGCCACCACCGTCGGCACGGACCGCGAGGGTCTCGACCGGATGGTCGGTCCGGGAGAACGTCAGGTCGACGTCGCCGATGCGCACGTTCGCTGTCTCGTCGATGACCTGGCTGGCGAAGGTCGGTTCCGGTGGCCGGCCGCTGACCGTCGCGAACATCGCGGCGGTGGCCGCCGTCCACAACAGTGGGATCGCGGCGTCCGGACGGTCGAGCCCGTAGCGGAACGCGTTGACCGCGACCGGGAGTTCCATCCAGTGATCCGGATGGGAATGCGAGCACACGATGCCGGCGAGGTCGGCCAGGTCGATGTGTCGTTGCAGGTTGGCGAACGATCCCGGACCGCAGTCGAGCCAGAGGTTCGTCGCTGCCGTCTGGAGCAGGTAGCCGCTGCAGGCCCCACCGGGTCCGGCGTAGGTCCCCGAACACCCCAGGACCGTGATGGACAGGCTCATCTCGACCACCGTACGGCGGCTGCCGAGTCGAGTTCGGGTCCGAGGAGTCGCCGCCCCAGGTCGCGGAAGACGTCGACGTCGCCGGAGCTGAACCACTGGCGACGCCCCGGACCGAGGTCGAGCGAGCGCGCCAGGTCGGAGCCCTCGAGCATGGCCCGGACCTCGAACGCGGTCTCGTCCGCCGACGACACCAACACCACGCCACGCCCCATCACGTCGCCGATGGTCCTGGCCAGGAACGGATAGTGGGTACACCCGAGGAGGAGCGCGTCGACGCCGGCGGCACGGACGGGGTCGAGCAGCCGTTCGGCGAGGATGTGCACCTGCTCCGACCTCGTCTCCCCGCGCTCGACGAACTCCACGAACCCGGGGCAAGCGGCACACGTGAGCGTGACGTCGGCGGAGATCTCGGTCACGGCACGCTGGTAGGCCCCGGAGGCGATGGTCCCGACCGTGCCGATGACGCCCACACGCTTGGACGACGTCGCCTCGAGCAGGGACCGGACGCCGGGTTCGACGACGCCGACCACCGGCACGGGCAGCTCGGCCTCGAGTTCCGCGAGCGCGGCCGCCGCCGCCGTGTTGCAGGCCACGATCACCATCTTCACGTCGTGGTGCTCACACAACCAGCGGCTGATCTCATGGGCGAAGCCGCGTACCTCGGCGAGCGGCCTCGACCCGTAGGGGTACCGGCCGGTGTCACCGAGGTAGACGAGGTTCTCGGCCGGCAACAGGTCGATCAGCGCGCGGGCCACGGTGAGCCCACCGAAGCCCGAGTCGAACATCCCGATGGGACGGTCGTCCACGTCGTCAGCCGGCTTCGGTGTCGTCGGGTCGATCGCGCTGGTCGCCTGCGGGCAACGTGACGACTCGCTGCGGGAACGGGATCTCGATCCCTTCGGCGTCGAAGGCCACCTTGATCGCCATCGCCGCCGCGGAGCGGACCCGGAACATCGACGCGATGTCGGAGGGGTGCCAGTAGCGGACGTCGAAGTCGATGCTCGAGTCGTTGAACGTCGTCACCCACGCCTGGGGTGGTGGGGTGCCGAGCACACCCTGGACACCCTGGACGGCGCGCAGGATCACCGACTGCGCGTGGGCGAGGTCGGTCCCGTAGGCGACTCCGACGGTCACCACCGTCCGCCGGGTCGGCAGCTCGGTGTGGTTGACCATCACGTCGTTGTTGACCATCGCCGAGGGCAGGACGACCTTCTCGCCGTCGAAGTTGCGGAGCACGACGGTCCGGAAGTTGATCTCCTCGACGGTGCCGCTGTGGTCCTGGGTCGTGACCTCGTCACCGACCTTGATCGGCCGCCGGGTCTTGAGGACCACGGAGGCGAAGACGTTCTCGAGGATTGCCGTGAGCGCGAAGGCGATGGCGATGCCCGACACGCCGAGGGCACCGAGCAGCGGCCCGACCTTCACCTCGAGGATCCCGAGGGCGTAGACGAGGCCGACGACGATCAGCAGGTTCTGGACGATCCGACCGACGAAGCGAGCGATCTGCCCTTCGCTGTCGGTCTTGCGCACGATGCGTTCGACGACGATCCGGATGATGCGACCGACGACGATGAACGCGAGCAGCGTGACGCCCGCCCGGATCCAGTGGTCGGCGGTGAGGCCGTCCGGCAACGCCTCGCCGAGGTCGGGGACCTCGTCGGTCTGGCCGAGCGAGGCGAACGAGGTGAACGACGGGGCGAGGAGGAGGGTCATGGCAACAGGCCTGAGGATGCCACGTCAGGCGATGACGAACCGCTCGCGCAGGGACCGCTTGAGGATCTTGTTCGACCCGGTCTTGGGGATCTCGTCGACGAACTCGATCCGGCGAGGCACCTTGTAGCCGGCGAGGTGCTCGCGGGCGTGGGCCTCGACGTCCGCGGCGGTGAGCGCGCCGTCGCGACGGACGATGCAGGCCATCACCGACTCGCCCCACTTGTCGTCGGGCACGCCGACGACCGCCGCTTCGAAGATCCCGGGGTGGCGTTCGAGCGCGTCCTCGACCTCCGCCGGATAGATGTTGACCCCGCCCGAGATGATCATGTCGGTCTTGCGGTCGCAGATGAAGTAGTAGCCCTCGTCGTCCACATAGGCGATGTCACCGACGGTGTGCCACCCGCCTTCGCGGTGGTCGGCGGCGTACTTCTCCTCGGCCTTGTAGTAGGTGTCGAGCACCGACGACGCCCGCACGTACAGCTCGCCGGGGACGTCCGGTTCGGTGATCTCGTCGCCGTCCGCGGTGAACAGCGCCACGTCGACATCGGGTGCCGGCTTCCCGCACGAGCCCGGTTTACGGCGCTGGTCGGCCGGGGCCAGCACGCAGTTCACCCCGAGTTCGGTCGAGCCATAGACCTCCCACAGCGACTCCTCGGGGAAGTCGTCGAGGTACGCCTCCTTGAGGGCGAAGCTCCACGGGGCCGCGTTGGCCACCATGACCCGCATCGACGAGGTGTCGTAGCGCGCCTTCACGTCGTCGGCCAGGTCACAGATCATGCGGATGGGGGTGGGGGCCGAGAACGACGACGTCGCCCGGTACTCGGTCAGGAGTCGGAGCCAGTCCTCGGCGTCGAACTTGTGCTGCACGACCAGCGTGTGGCCCAGCGAATGCGCGATGCGGGCGAACCCGCCGGGACCGGAGTGATAGAGCGGCCCGCACGTGAGGTGCACGTCGTCGGGCTCGTAGGCCAGCAGGTCGAGGAGGCCCTTCGACTGCTCGAGGCTGGCACCGCCCGTCTTGACCGCGCCCTTGGGGTGTCCGGTGGTCCCCGACGTGTAGATCATGGTGCCCGCCGGGACCGCGGGTTCGGGCGGCTCCACGTCGTCACCCAGGAAGTCGGCCTCGGCGACCTGGCCGTCCCGGGCGGCGCCACCGAAGACCACCACGTCGCGCACGTTGTCGATCCGGGGCCGGATGCGTTCGAACAGGGGGGCGAACTCGACATCGACCCAGACGAACTCGGTGTCGGAGTTGGTGACCACATAGGTGGTCTCGTCGTCGCTGAGCCGGTAGTTGAGGGGCACGGCCAGCGCACCGAGCTTGCGGGCGGCATGGGTGAACGCCACCAGTTCGAGACTGTTCTTCCCGCACCACATCAACTTCGCTCCCGGGCGGGTGCCGCGGTCGAGGAGTCCCGACGCGATCCGATTGGTGTACGAGTTGAGCTCGCGGAACGTCATCGAGCGGGGCGCGTGCCCCGGACGGTCGTCGACGACGGCGGTCTTGGTCGGCGTGAGGTTCGCGTACGTGGCCAGCTGATCCATGGCCGTGGAACCTACGGCCCGGTCGCCTAGAAGTAGATGATCTTCTCGGCTCGTTCGACGACGTCGTCGAGGTCGTCGGTCCACGCACCGGTGGAGATGTACTTCCACCCGCCGTCGCAGACCACGAAGACGATCGTGCCCGACTCGATCTCGCCGGCCACCTTGGCGGCGCCGGCCATGGCGGCCCCGGCCGAGATGCCGGAGAAGATGCCGATGTCGCACAGCTTCCGGGTCCACTCGATGGATTCGCGTGGGCGGACGATCCGCTTGCGGTCGAGCAACTCGAGCCCGCCCCACTTCTCGAACACGGGAGGGATGTAGCCCTCGTCCATGTTCCGGAGCCCCTCGACGCGTTCACCCAGCGGCGGTTCGACGGCGATGACCTTGATCGACGGATCCTGCTCCTTGAGGTAGCGGCCCACGCCCATCAGGGTCCCGCTGGTACCGAGGCCGGCGACGAAGTGCGTGATCTCGGGAACGTCGCGCAGGATCTCCGGGCCGGTGCCCTCGTAGTGCGCTCGAGGGTTCGCCTCGTTGGCGTACTGGTAGAGCCACAGCCAGTCCGGGTGTTCGTCGGCCAGCTGCTCGGCCCGCTTGACGGCACCGTTGGAGCCTTCGGCGCCCGGGCTCATGATGAGCTCGGCCCCCATGATCTCGAGCAGTTGGCGTCGCTCGATGGTCACGTTCTCGGGCAGGACGATCTTGATCTTGTAGCCCTTGATGCGGGCGATCATCGCCAGCGCGATCCCCGTGTTCCCCGACGACGACTCGATGATCGTCTTGCCCGGGCGCAGCGAACCGTCGGCCTCGGCGTCTTCGATCATGGCCAGCGCGATGCGGTCCTTGACCGACCCCGCCGGGTTCTGGCCCTCCATCTTCCCCAGGATGCGGACGTCGGGGTTGGGGCTGAGCGCGCTGCAGTCGACCATCGGCGTGTTGCCGATCATGTCCAGGACTGAATCGTGGACGGTCATGGGGACGTGCTGGCTCCTCGGTCGACGCGTGGCAGGTGGATCGGTTGGGCGTGGCCGCCGCGAAAGCTGACCATCAGGGTCAACAATCTACCGGGGCGTCGGCATTCCGCCATCAGCGGATGATCGCGACCGGTTCCTCGTTGATGACGCCGTCGACGATCCGGTAGCTGCGCAGGACCGGGGCGTCGTCGCGGAGCGAGACGATGATCCAGTGCCAGTGGGCCAGCAGCGGGTTCCCCGCCTTGTCGACGTCGGTCGGCGACGGGTAGGCGTCGGTGTGGGTGTGGCTGTGCATCACCCCGACGACCTCGAGTCCGAGCGGGCCCAGAACCGTGTCGGCCTGGTCCCACCCTTGTTTGCCGATGGTGAAGGTGCGGCTCGACTGGTCCTCGTTGTCGGTCGGGACGAACACGTCGATCCGGTCGCCGTCGCCGCCGAGGAGGCCGCACGCCTCGTCGGGAAGGCCGTCGTAGGCATGGCCGATGATCGAGGCGTAGGCGCGGGCACCGAGTCGCAACACGGGTCGGAACCTAACCCTCGGCGTCGGTGTCGCCGGCGTCCGCGGGCACCGTCGACGAGGTCACGGCCGAGGTCGACGCGCCGGGCGGTGTCCCGGTGACCTCCCAGTGCCACAGGTATTCACGCAGCGACAGGCCCGAGTCGTGGACGGCACGGGCCAGGTCCTTGCCGACGTAGCGGAAGTGCCACGGTTCGTACTTGTAGCAGGTGACGGCTTCGCTGCCCTCCGGGTAGCTGAGCACGAACCCGTACTCCCACGAGTGTTCGTCGAGCCACTGCCCCGTCGGCGTCGCCCCGAACTCCTGGTCGACGTCGGTCTCGCCGATCGGCCGGAAGTCGACGGTCGTCCCCAGGTGGTGCTCGGAGTGGCCGGGCCGGGCCGTGCCCTTCGCGGCGGCGGTGAAACCGAGCTCGGCTTCGCGCTGCGCGAACAACGCGGCCTGGTCGTCGATGGTCCGGTAGGCCGCGAGCAGGGCCACCTCGGGCACGTCGGCGGCGATGATGGCGTTGCGGAGGGCGTTCAGGTCGTCGACCATCAGCGCACGCACCCGGAACTCCGCGCTGTAGCCGGCCTGCGACGCCGACACCAGGTCCGGAGGCTCGTAGGCGTCGGGCAGGGCGTAGGCGGTGTCGACGATCGTGCGAGGCCAGTCGTCGACGCTGGCGAAGATCGACTGCTCCTCGAGGTACTCACACGCCCGGGGCTCTTCCAGGGAGACCACCGCGACCGTGGACGACGTGGTCGAGGCCGTCGACAGGCGTTCCTGTCCGCCGTCGTCGCCCGTGGCGGCCGAGAACAGTCGATACAGCAGGTACAGCACGAGGACCACGCCGGTGGCGGCGACGGCACGTCGTGCGGTGTAGTTCGGAGGTGGCCCCAGCGGCCGGGGTGACTGGTACATCCGGCCCGATCGTAGGCAATGCGTTGGCCTCCCCCCGGGAGGCTGCCGATAGGTTTCGACGGATGGCCAGCGGCGACGACAAGAAGACGAAGCTCATCGCCGCCAACCGGCGGGCGCGTCGCGACTACGAACTGACCGAGACCATCGAGGCCGGGATCATGCTCGCCGGCTCCGAGGTGAAGTCGATGCGCGAGGCCCAGGTCCAGATCGCCGAGGGGTTCGTGCGCTTCGACGGCGGCGAAGCGTTCCTCCTCGGGATGCACGTCTCGCCGTACCTGCACGCCCAGGAACACAGCGGCCACGATCCCGATCGCCCCCGCAAGTTGTTGATGCATCGACGCGAGCTGGACCGACTGCGGATGCTGGTCGACCTCGAGCGGGTGTCGATCGTCCCGCTCTCGCTCTACTTCAAGGACGGCCGGGTGAAGGTCGAACTCGGCGTCGGCAAGGGTCGCAAGCTCCACGACAAGCGCCAGGCCGTGGCCGAACGCGACGCCAAGCGCGAGGTGGACCGGGCGCTCGCGCAACGCGAACGCAGCTGATCGTCACGTCGACGAGACCATCCGCCGGAGTCGTCCGGGAAGCCGCGCGGCGCTGACCTCGCCGGCTTCGGCCC
>JBFIHN010000115.1:0-9090 GCA_041601775.1 Acidimicrobiales bacterium | reverse complement strand
TCGCGCAGCTCCCGACGACAGAACACCTCGACGCGGCCGTGGCCCAGGTGGAAGCGCTCCTGGGCCGGGTCGACGACGCATCCGACGCCGTCGTCGCCGAGATCCGTGGGCAGGTGTCCGAGCTGTCGACCCGCTCGGACATCGACGCGCTGCGCACCAGCGTCGCGTCCCACGCGACCAGCTCACAGCTCGACGCCCTCTACCAGCGGATCGCCAACCAGCCCACCACCGATGACCTCGAGGCCATCGCCGAGACGTTGGTGAAGATCGCCGCGAACGACGGGTACGACCGGCTCGCACGCCACGTCGACGCACTGTCACGGGAGGTCGCCGGTGTCGGCGCCGCGACCACGCAGGACGTCGAACGACTGCGCGGCGTGCTCGAGGCGCTGTCCGACCGGGTGGTCGACGAGTTGACCCAACTCGTCGACGCCGACCAACTCGACGTCCTGCGCGCCCAACTCGACGCCGTGCCCAACACCACGGCCCTGGCCATCGGCGAACGCCTCGAGATCCTCACCTCGGCGACGGACCTCCACCACTCCGTGCTCACCGAGCGGATCGCGGCTGTCGCGACGTCAACCCAGCTCGACAGCCTCTACGCGCAACTGGCGCGGCTCCCGACCGCCGAACACATCAGGAAGGCCGTGGAGGACGCCCTACCCCACGCCTCGACCGCTGACCTCGCCGCCATACGGCGACGTCTCGAGGGCGCGGCGACCAGTGAGCAGGTCGGGGAGATCGCCGCCCACCTCCGTGGACTGACGGACGCCGCTACTTCTTGAGCCGGCGGCTGCCCTGGTGCCAGTCCTCGGCCGTGCCGGCCTGGTCGTCGGCGCGACCGTTGACCCGCAGCGCCGGCGCTTCCCGCATGCTGCGCTTCATCTCGGAGAACCCGGGGAAGTTCGCCAGTTCGAGCACGGCGTCCCACAGGCGGAGCGAGTCCTCGTCGGAGGGCACGCGCGAGATGACGGGGCCGAAGAAGGCGGGGCCGTTCGGCGGGTCGTAGGCGATGATCGGCGTGCCCACGTCCTTGCCGGTGAGGGCCAGCGCGGCGTCGGTCTCGGCTTCGATCACGGCGTCCCACGAGTCGTCGTCGAGCGCATCGGCCAGCGAAAGCGGGAGCCCGACGTCGGCCAGGACCTTCTCGACCGTCTCGCGAGAACCCATCGACGCCCGGTAGGCGGCCTTGTCGGCCGGCGGGTCGACGTCGAAGATGCTGCCACCCAGACCGGTGTAGAGGTCACCGACCACGGCGCGGCCATGGGCCTCGCGGGCCGCGGCCGCGACGCGGAGCATGCGGAGCCCGGCCGTGTGACCGTGCTCGTACTCCGGCGGGAACTGCGCGTCGTAGTCCAGGTGCTTGTTGACGATGCGCAGCGAGATGAACTGCCAGTCGACGGAGAAATCCCGTTGTTCGGCGACCTTGTTCACCCATCGCGAGGTGATCCACGCGAAGGGGCAGACGGGGTCGAAGTGGAACTGGATGTCGTAGCGCGGGGCGGCGGCGGGGGAATCGTTCATCTCCTCCACCAACCCGAATGGTGGGGGGAAATTCCGTCGACCCCTATTCGATCGGCATGCGGGCCATGAGGTCCGCCTTCTGCTCCTCGAAGTCCTCGAACTCGATCTGGTCGTCCTCGAAGGCGGCATGGAGCTTGGCGAGCTTCTCCATGATCACCTCGGCCGACTCCTGCGGGCCCGTGGACACCGCTTCCTCTTCGACGTCTTCGTCGTCGTCGGGGGACTTGTCGAGGCGGGCTTCTCGCTTGGCTGCCTGCTTCGCCTTCTTCGCGCGGTCTCGCTCACGCTTGGCGAAACTCGATCGTTGTGTTGCCATGACTGATATCCCGAAGGTTCTCGCCACGCCCGGGTGACATGGCGAATAGACCAGTGTAGGGACCCGAGACCGCAGGTGACAGACAGGGTGCGACTCGCCCGTGACGCGAAGTGACCGCGCGGCGGCGGAACATCTGGCACCGCGCGAGCGTTCCCACCTCACAGGCACACGACCAGGAGCAGCATTGAACGAATTCGATCTCGTCATCGTCGGCACCGGATCCGGCAACTCGATCCCCGCCGAACTCGACGACTGGAACATCGCTCTGGTCGAGCGGGACGTCTTCGGCGGCACCTGCCTCAACCGCGGCTGCATCCCGTCGAAGATGTTCATCTACGCCGCCGACATGGCCCTCCACGTCCGTGAGTCCGAACGCTTCGGCGTGCAGTCGACCCTCGACGGTGTCGACTGGCCGAGCGTCGTGGACCGGGTCTTCGGCCGGATCGACCCGATCGCGGCGGGAGGCGAGCGCTACCGCATCGAGGACTGCGACAACGTCACGGTGTTCCAGGGCAGCGGCGCCTTCGTCGACCACAAGGTGCTCGAGGTCGACGGCGAGCAACTGCACGCCGACAAGTTCATCCTCGGCGCCGGGGCCCGTCCCTTCGTGCCCGACATCCCCGGGCTCGCCGAAGCCGGTTTCCACACCTCGGACACGATCATGCGCGTCCGCGAGGTGCCGGAACGGCTGGTGGTGATCGGTGGCGGCTACATCGCCACCGAGTTGGGGCACGTGTTCGAGGCGTTCGGCTCACGCGTGTCGATCGTGAACCGCAGCGGGCTGCTCCTCCGGTCCGAGGACGAGGACATCTCCCGCCGCTACACCGAGCTGGCCGCCGAACGCTTCGAGTTGTTCCTCGACACGGCCATCGAGCGCGTGGAGCGGGGCGACGACGGCGTCACCCGCGTCCACGTCCGCCGCAACGACGAGAGCCACGTGCTCGAGGCCGACGCGGTGTTGGTCGCCACCGGACGCATCCCCAACAGCGACCAACTCCGGGTCGACAAGACCGGGGTGCGCTGTGACCCGGCCGGTCGCGTCATCGTCCACGACGACCACCAGACCGACGTCGAGGGCATCTGGGCGTTCGGCGACCTGACGAACCACTTCCAGCTCAAGCACGTGGCCAACGCCGAGGCCAAGATGGTCTTCCACAACGTCGCCCATCCCGACGACCTCCGTCTCCGCGACGAGTTCGCCGTCCCGCACGCCGTGTTCGGCAGCCCGCAGGTGGCGTCGGTGGGCATGACCGAACGCGATGCCGCGTCCGAGGGCGTGCCCTTCCTCACCTCCACCAAGGACTACGGCACGACGGCGTACGGCTGGGCGATGGACGACTCCACGTCGTTCGTGAAGCTCGTCGCGCACGCCCAGACGCGCAAGCTCCTCGGCGCGCACATCATCGGACCCCAGGCGTCGACGCTCGTCCAGCTGCTGATCCAGGGCATGCGGTTCGGCCAGACGGTCGACGAGATGGCCAACGGCCAGATGTGGATCCATCCGGCGCTCACCGAGGTCGTCGAGAACGCGCTCCTCGATCTCTGACCGGGTCCTCAGTCGTCGATCTCGGTCACGAAGTCGATCAGCTGCTCCACGGCACCGACCAGGGGCGGGAACAGGTCGGCGTAGGTCTCCACCCGGCCGAGCAGTTCCTTCCAGAACGCTCCCGGGTGCTCGCCGCGGCGGCCGATGCGAGCGAGCACTCCCTCCTTCCACGGCTCGCCCATCGGGACGTCAGGCCAGGCGTCGATCCTCGCGACCGCGGGTCGGACGGCTTGCCACACGTCGACGTAGGGCGTGCCGGTGATCAACACGTTCGGGTCGTCGATCGTGGCCGCGACGCGTGACTCCTTCGATCCGTCGACGAGATGGTCGAGCAACACCCCGAGGCGACGGTTGGACCGGGGCCCGAAGTCGCGCACGACCGCCGCCAGGTCGTCCATGCCGTCGAGGCGCTCGACGACGATGCCCTCGTGCCGGAGGTCGTCGCCCCAGATCTTCTCCAACAGTTCGGCGTCGTGGATGCCCTCGACCAGGATCCGGCTGGCCCGGGCGACCCGGGCCCGATGGTCGACGGCGACCGAACCCGACGCCGAGATGGTCCGCGTCGCCGACGGTGCCGCCGAACCCATGACCGGCTCGCATGCCACCCCGTCGACCAGGAACTCGCCGGGGGCGATGGTGAAGGTGTGCACGTGCCCGGACGGGTCGCGGACCTGGATCATGGTGTTGGCGAGCTTCTCGACCGTGCCGGTCGTGCGGGTCGGGAGATGGGTGATCGGTGAGCCGAACACCACCCCGACGACGGGGAACCGCTGGTGTTTCGGGCCATCGAGGTCGATCGGGTCCATGGACCGCTTCGCAGGACGTCTCACGGGAGGATGATGCCCGACGCGCCGTCGACCAGCACACGTTCGTCGATGGCACGCTCGATCATGGCGTCGACGAAGCGACCGAGTCCCGGTGCCTCGGCGGCGATGGGCTCGAGCACCTTGCGGACCTGCACCGAGGTGACGCCCCAACGACGCCACGGCAGCCCGTCTGCGCCCACGTTGAGCAGGAACGGGGCGAGACGGTCGAACACCCGGGCGAAGCGTCCTTCGAGCGTCTCTGCCGCCTCGTACTCCTCCCACGCCGCTCGGAGCGTCGCCCCGAGGTCGTCGGGCAGGAGCCCGAAGAGCCGGTCGGCCGCGGCCTGTTCCCGCTCCGCCTTGGACTCGCCGCCGACGGGGTCGTGGATACCGGTGTCACCGGCGTCGATCTCGACGATGTCGTGGAGGAGGAGCAGGAGGACGACCCGGGCGATGTCCACGTCGTCGCCGGCATGGTCGGCGAGGACGACCGCGAGCATGGCGACGTGCCACGAGTGCTCGGCGGTGTTCTCCCGTCGGCGGCGGTCGACGATGAACGACTGCCGTTCGACGGTCTTGAGGCGGTCGAGTTCTTGGATGAACGCCATCTGCTGGGCGAACCGCTCGCCGAGGGTGGCTGCCGCGACGTCCACGATGTCGCGGCTGTGCTCGCCGGCGTCGTCGACCGGACCCCGTTCGGGCCGGAGTTCGATCCGGTTCCCGAAGGGGTCGTCGACGTAGAGCACGTCGGGACCGATCGGATCGGACTCGCGCCGGGCCAGGACACCGCGGTCGGCCAGCGACGACTCCACCCGGTCGAGGTCGACGACGGAGAACGCCGGATGGGCCTTGGTCGCCGGCACGAAGTCGTCCTGGACGCCGACGTGGATCCGCAAGGCCCCGCGCTCGAACCAGCATCCGCCACGGATGGCCAGGTGCGGGGGCTTGGGGACCCGGGGCACGCCGAGGACCTCCTCGTAGAACCACGTCGCCACCTCCTCCCCTCCCGGGGGCATGGCGAGTTGGACGTGGTCGATCGCATCGAGCAGCACTCGTCGAGTCTCGCAGGGCGTCCACCTGACGGGCCGTCAGCGTTCCTGGCAGGCTCTGCCCGTGGCCCTCTTCATCGCCCGATTCGACCTCCGCGCCCCCGTCGACGGTGACGTGTCCCATGCGGACCTCTACCGCACCGCGCTCGACCAGGCCGCGTGGTGCGAGCAGCACCGTTTCGACATGCTCGTGCTGTCGGAGCACCACGGCGTCGCCGACGGTTACCTGCCCTCGCCGATCACGCTGGCCGCGTCGATGGCCGCGGTGACGACGACGCTGCCGATCATGATCTCGGCCCTGCTGGTTCCCCTCCACGACCCGATCCGTCTCGCGGAGCAGATCGCCGTCGCCGACATCGCGTCGATGGGTCGGATCCAGTACACCGCGGGACTCGGCTACCGGCCCGAGGAGTACGAGCAGGCCGGGCTCGACTGGAAGGGCCGCGGTGCACGTATGGAGCACTGCCTCGAGACGCTGTTCACGGCCTGGACCGGCGAGCCCTTCGAGTACGAGGGGCGGACCGTCCAGGTGACGCCGAAGCCGTACTCGCAGCCGCGGCCGATGGTGTTCTACGGCGGCGGGTCGGTCGCGGCGGCCAAGCGCGCCGCCCGTCTCGACATGCCGCTGTTCGCACAGCACGGCGACCCCGGGGTCGCCCAGGCGTACCAGGACGAACGCCAGGCGCTCGGACTGGAGCCGGGCATGGCCCTGGCACCGCCCCAGGAGGGGCCGGGCACGATCTTCGTCTCGCGCGACCCCGAACGGACGTGGGACCGGATCGGCGACCACCTCCTGTACGAGGCGACCGAGTACGCGGCATGGCAGAAGGGCGTGACGTCGGCCGTCCACGACACGTCGACGACCGTCGACGAGATGCAGGCCGCCGGCATCTACGCGGTCATGACCCCGGACGAGTGCGTCGACTACGCCAACCGGATCGGGCCGTTCGACCCGGTGACCACCCATCCGTTGTGCGGCGGGATCCCGCCCGAGGTCTCGTGGGAACATCTCGAGCTGCTGGGCAACGAGGTCATCCCCCGGGTGAAGGGGCCGCTTGCCTAGCGGGTGGACGCCGGTCAGGGTGGACCGGTGACTCTCGATCTCTCCGCGGTCCGAGCGGCCGTCGACGCCCGCTGGGACGACGACGTCGTCGACACGCTCTGCGACTTCATCCGCATCCCCAACGTCTCGCCGGCGTTCGACCGGGACTGGGCCGCACACGGCCACATGGACCGGGCCGTCGAGCTGGTGCGCGGCTGGTGCGCGGCGCGCGACATCGACGGTCTGACGGTCGAGGTCCTCGAGCTCGCCGGACGGACGCCGTTGGTGCTCTGCGAGATCCCGGCCACCGATCCGTCGCTCGACGACGACACCGTGGTGTTGTACGGCCATCTCGACAAGCAACCGGAGATGACCGGCTGGCGCGACGGGCTGGGTCCGTGGACGCCCGTGCTCGACGGCGACCGGCTCTACGGGCGCGGCGGCGCCGACGACGGCTACGCCGCGTTCGCCGCGTTGACCGCGGTCGAGGCGCTGCGTGCGGCCGGCGGGAGCCACGGCCGACTGCTGGTGCTGATCGAGGCCAGCGAGGAGTCGGGCAGCCCCGACCTGCCGGCCCACCTCGAAGCGCTCGGCGACCGGCTCGGTGCCGTGTCGCTGGTGGTCGGACTCGACTCGGGGGCGGCGAGCTACGACCGGCTCTGGGTCACGACCTCGCTACGCGGTGTCCTGTCGGCGACGGTTCGCGTCGACGTGTTGACCGAGGGGGTCCACAGCGGCTCGGCCGGTGGGATCGTCCCGTCGTCGTTCCGGATCCTGCGGCACCTCCTGGACCGCATCGAGGACTCGGCCACCGGGCGGGTGCTCGTCGACGAACTCTGGGTCGACGTGCCCGACGAGCGGCTCCGCCAGATCGACGAGATCGCCGACGAGATCGTCGGCGACCTGGCGTTCCCGTTCGCCGGGTCGACCGTCGCCGACCACCGACGCCCCGCCGACCTCGTCCGGGCGCGCACGTGGGAGCCGGCGATCGCCACGATCGCGGTCGACGGCTTCCCGCCTGCCGACCGCGCCGGCAACGTGCTGCGTCCCCACACCGCCGTGTCGCTCGCCATCCGGCTCCCGCCCACGGCCGACCCGTCGGTCGCGGCGGACGCGCTCCGTCGACGGCTCACCGTCGACACCCCGAACAACGCCGAGGTCGTCGTCGACGTCGAGGCGGCCGAGGCCGGGTGGAACGCCCCGGCCACCGAGGGCTGGTTGCAGACCGCGGTCGACCAGGCCTCCGACGCCCTGTGGGGTCGCCCGTCGTCGGCCATGGGAGAGGGCGGGACGATCCCGTTCATGGGCATGCTCGGCGAGCGCTTCCCCCAGGCCCAGTTCCTCATCACCGGCGTGCTCGGGCCCGAGTCGAACGCCCACGGGCCGAACGAGTTCCTCCACCTGCCGATGGCCCGCGGCATCGCGTCGACCGTGAGCCAGGTCCTCCACGCGCACGCCAACCGGTGACCGACGCCGCGTGGCGCGACGCCGCCCGCACCCTCCCCATCGGTGAGGCCATCGCTCCGCTGCAGAGGGCGCTGCGCGACCGGGGGCGGGCCGTGCTCCACGCCCCACCGGGAGCCGGCAAGACGACCATCGTCCCGCTCGCGCTCCTCGACGAACCGTGGCGCGACGGGACCATCGTGGTGCTCGAACCACGCCGCCTCGCCGTGCGCGCCGCGGCCACCCGCCTGGCGTCGCTGCTGGGCGAACGTCCGGGCGAACGTGTCGGCTGGCGGATGCGGCAGGACACCAAGGTCTCGAAGCGGACCGAGATCGAGGTGGTCACCGAGGGCACGCTCACCCGCCGACTCCAGCGCGACCCGGAGCTGGCCGGCGTCTCCGCGGTGATCTTCGACGAGTTCCACGAACGGAGCATCGACGCCGACCTCGGCCTGGCGCTCACGCTCGACGTGGCCGACGCCCTCCGCCCGGACCTCCGGCTCGTCGTGATGTCGGCGACGCTCGAGACCGATCCGATCGCCGAACTGCTCGACGCTCCGGTCATCCGCTCCGAGGGGCGCACCCATCCCGTCGCGGTGGTCCACGTCGACACCCCGCGGGTCGTCAACGGCCGTCGGTCGCGGATGG
Source organism: Acidimicrobiales bacterium (assembly GCA_041601775.1). GTDB lineage: Bacteria > Actinomycetota > Acidimicrobiia > Acidimicrobiales > Salinilacustritrichaceae > Salinilacustrithrix. Next base: position 716 of record JBFIHN010000115.1, on the reverse strand, counting down.
AGCCCGCCGTCGCCGCGGCCGTGGTGCGGGCACTCGCGGCCCACGAAGGCGACGTGTTGGTCTTCCTGCCCGGGGCAGCCGAGATCGACCGCACCCAGCGGGCGCTCGGCGACCTCGGCCCCGACGTCGACGTGCGACCGTTGCACGGGCGCCTGTCGGCCGACGCCCAGGATGCCGCCATCCGTCCATCGTCGGGGGCTCGCCGCAAGGTCGTGCTCGCGACGTCGATCGCCGAGACGAGCCTCACGATCGAGGGGGTGACCGCGGTTGTCGATGCCGGCTGGCGACGGACCCCGCGCCTCGACGCCGGCAGCGGCATGACCCGGCTCGTGACCGTGCCGGTGACCCGGGCAGAGGCGACGCAGCGGGCAGGCCGAGCCGGCCGTCTCGCCCCGGGCACCGCCTACGCGCTCTGGAGCCGGGCCGAGGACGCGACCCTGCGCGAGCACCCCGAACCCGAGATCGAGGTCACCGACCTCACGCCGCTGGCGCTCGACCTCGCGGCCTGGGGTGCCGACGTCGACGACCTCACCTGGCCCACCCGTCCGCCCGCCGCGCATCTGGCCGCCGCCCAGGACCTCCTGCGGCGGCTGGGGGCGATCGACGACGCCGGGACGGTCACGGCCCACGGACGGGCCATGGCCGAGTTGCCCATCCACCCGCGGTTGGCCCATCTGCTGTTGCGCGGCGCCGAGCTCGGCCACGGCGGCCTCGCC
>JBFIHN010000114.1:0-9091 GCA_041601775.1 Acidimicrobiales bacterium | reverse complement strand
GAGGTGGGTGAGGAACGCTGGTTGCACATGGAGCTCAAGCTCCTCGCCGACGTGGCCCTCGTCGGCTTCCCCAGCGTCGGCAAGTCGACGCTCATCTCGGTGATCTCGGCCGCCAAGCCCAAGATCGCCGACTACCCCTTCACCACCCTCGAACCGAACCTCGGCGTCGTCAAGATGGACGACGAGGTCGAGTTCGTGGTGGCCGACCTCCCGGGTCTCATCGAAGGGGCCAGCGACGGCAAGGGTCTCGGCGACCGCTTCCTGCGTCATGTCGAGCGGGCCCGTGTGCTCGTCGTGCTGCTCGACCTGGCGCCGATGGCGATGCATTCGCCGGCCGAGCAGGAGCGGATCCTCCTGCGCGAGCTGGCCGACTACGACCCCCGGCTGCTCACCCGGCCGCGCATCGTCGTGGGCTCCCGCGCCGACCTCGACGACGGGACCTGGGAGTTCGACGGGCCCCGCGTCGCCGCCGTCACGGGCAACGGTGTGCCCCAGTTGGTCGGGCGGATGGCCCAGGCGGTCACCGACGTCCGCGCCGAGGCGCCACCCCGCGAGGCGTTCGTGGTCCACAAGCTGGCCGGCGAGGGCTTCCAGGTCGTCCGCGACGAGTCGGGCGACTGGGTGGTCGAGGGACGTCAGGCGATCCGCGCGGTCGCGTTGTCCGACCTCACCAACCCCGAAGCCATGGACGAGGCGCACCGGCGACTCAAGTCGCTCGGCATCGACAAGGCCCTCGCGCGTGCTGGTGCCCAGCCCGGCGAGACCGTGCACATCGGCAAGCTCGCGTTCGAGTACGAAACGGACTGAGCGCGTGATCATCGTCGCCAAGATCGGCACGTCGTCCATCACCGACGACGCAGGCACGATCGACGAGCCCGCCATCGCCAAGTTCTGTGCGGAGGTCGCCGAGCTCCGTGCCGCCGGTCATCAGGTCGTGATGGTGACCTCCGGAGCGATCGCTGCCGGTCTGCCCACCCTCGCGTTCGCCGAACGCCCCCGGGACGCGGTCACCCTGCAGGCGGTGTCGGCGGTCGGCCAGAGCCGGCTGATGGCGGTCTACGACCGTGAGCTCGCCGGTCACGACCTCATCGGCGGACAGGTCCTGTTGGCGCCGCTCGACTTCATGGTGCGGGAGCAGTACCTCCATGCGCGGGGCACGCTCACCCGTCTCCTCGACCTCGGCGTCGTGCCGGTCGTCAACGAGAACGACGCCATCGCGGACGACGAGATCCGTTTCGGCGACAACGACCGGCTGGCCGCGTTGGTCGCGCACCTGATCCGGGCGGACCTGCTCGTGCTGCTCACCGACATGCCGGGACTGTTCTCGGCCGATCCTCGCCTGGACGACGGCGCGTCGCTCATCGAGGAGATCATCGAGGTCGACCACAGCCTCGAGGCGCTCGCCGGCGGCGCCGGTTCGGCCCGGGGGAGCGGGGGCATGGCCTCGAAGCTCGCCGCAGCCAAGATCGCCGCGTGGTCGGGCGTGCGCGCGGTCATCGCCGCAGCGCACCGTGAGCACGTGCTGCGCGACGCGGTCGACGGCGTCCCAGGGGTCGGAACGCTCGTGCACCCGCGGACGGAGCGGCTCCCCGCCCGCAAGCTCTGGATCGCGTTCGCGGTCGGGTCGTCGGGGACGATCGTCGTCGACGACGGCGCGAAGCGTGCCCTGATCGAGCGGGGCGTGTCGCTCCTGCCACCCGGCGTCGTCGACGCCAAGGGCGGGTTCGACGTCAACGCCGCCGTCGAGATCGCCGGCCCCGACGGGCGCGTGTTCGCGAAGGGCCTGGTCCGCTTCGACGCCGCCGGCCTGCGTGCGGTCGCCGGACAGCGGACCCATGCGCTTCCCGACGGGGCGCCACACGAGGTCGTCCACCGCGACGACCTCGTCGTCCTCCCCTAGAGCAACGCCGACCGCGGACGGCCCCGACCCTCGTCCCGGCCCCAACCCTCGTCCCGACCCCAAAACTCGTTCTGGTGTCACTTCGCGGCGCCTGGGCGACGCCGTCGTTCACCAGAACGGGATGGTTCCGTGCACCGGAACGGGATTCTCGGCGCTTTTCCTGGGATGAGGGGTCAGGGGGTGGTGTCGCCGGTGGCGGTCTGCGTCTCGCCCTCGGGCATCGACGGCACCTCGGACCCGGTGGACTCGCCGGCGATGGCGGTCTGCTCGTCGCTCGGGGCCTCGTCGGCCGTGATGCCCAACTGCGCCTTGATCTCGGCCAGGCGGCCCTGGGCCTCGACGTTCATCGCCGCCTGCTCGACCTCGAGCATGCGACCCTCGACCGACGACCCCTGCAGTTCGGACATGCCCTTGGCCTGGGCGTAGCGGGCCTCGACCTTCGACCGGACCTCTTCGAGCGTGGGGACGTCCTCGCCGACAGTGGCCGACAACTGGGCCATGGCGCTGTTCATCTCCTCCTGCATGTTGGCCTGGTCGATCTTGCCGAGCAGCGCCTGGCGTTCGGAGAGCTTCTTCTGGAGGGACGTCGAGTTCTGCTGGACGGCGAGCTTGGCCGAATCGGCGGCCTCGGCGGCCTGGTAGTGCAGGGCCTTGAGATCCTCGACCTCCGACTCGAGTTGGATCATCCGGTTGGCGAAGGACTCGGCGGCGCTCGTGTACTCGGCGGCCTTGGCGGCATCGCCGGTCTTGGTGGCCTGGTCGGCCATCATCACGGCTTGGCGGGCGTTGCCCGAGACCTTCTCCAGGTCCTCCATGACCCGGTTCAGGCGCATCTCGGTCTGCTTCTGGTTGGCGATCACGTTGGCCGCCTGCTGCGTGAGGCGCTTGTGCTGTTCGTGGGCCTCGGTGATGGCCTGTTCCAGCTGGACCTTGGGGTCGGCCCGCTCGTTGAACGACCCGTTGAGACGGGCAACCGTGTACTTCCACCAGCGCTTCAAGACCTTGATCATGTCGGCGATCGTAGACGCGCTCGGGCGTCGGAGGTCCGGGTGGTGCCGGGCGTCACCCCGGGGCTCGGCCGGAGAGCTCGTCCCGTACGTTCATGCCCATCGCCCGGGTGGCGACGAGGTAGACGATGCCGGCCACCGCGAAGACCGGGACGAACTCGACGATCGGTGGTGGGTCGCCGATCACCAGGGCCACGAGCCGGCCGGCGGCGGCGGCGGCGATGGCGCAGGTCACGACCGTGCCGAGACGTCCGCCACCCAGGGTCACCGGCCCGATTCTCCAGCGCAGGGCTCTGCGGAGGAGGAAGAACTCGGCCCAGGCCGCGCACATCGACCCGGTGGCGATGCCGACGGCGCCCAGGTGCGTCCGCAGCCCGGCGGTCGCTGCGGTGTCGACCTGGAACGACGTGCCGACGATCACGAAACCGTCGAGCCAGAACATCAGGGTCAGTGCCACGACGGTCCCCACGACGACGCGTATCAGCGCGATCCGGGCCGGGGTCCGGGGGTCGTCGAGGGCGTACAGCGTGTTCTGGAGCAGCCGCGACGCCGTGGTGGCCAGGAGGCCGAGCGAGTACGCAGCGAGGATGAGCCAGACCAGCCGGGTGTCGCTGGGTGTCCATCGGCCCCGCTCGAAGAGGGCGCCGATCAGGGTCTCGCCGAGCGCGAAGTAGAGGACGGCCGTCGGCGCGACGAAGTAGGCCACCCGGCGGAGGCCTCGTTCGACCCGGTCGAGCATCTGGCGTGGTGACTGCGGCCCGAGGCGCGACAGCTCGGGGAGTTCTGCGGCGGCGATGCTCATCCCGAAGAGCGACACCGGCAGGAGATAGAGGAACTGCGCCGACGTGTCGGCGGCCAACGCCCCACCGAGCAGCAGGCTGGCCAGCATGAGGTCGACATAGCCCGAGATCTGGACGATGCCTCGGCCGAAGACGACGGGACCGACCCGCCCCAGCGCATCGCGGACGGCCGGCCGTCGCCGATCGAGGGAGATGCGGAGTCGGGGTACCAACACGCGTACCGACGGGAGCTGGACCAGCAACTGGGCGAAGCCACCGAGCACCACACCCCAGGCCAGCGCGTTGGCCAGGGACTGCTCGGTGCTCCCACCGATGGCCACCACGGCGACCACGACGACCTGGGCCAGGTTCCAGAGCACCGGGGCGACGTAGGAGAGGAAGAAGCGCCGGTGCGAGTTGAGGATGGCGAGGCACCACGCCGAGAGGACGAGCAGCCCGATGCCGGGGAACATGATCCGCACCAGGGACACGGTGAGGTCCAGCGTCTCCGGTTCCTTGGCGAAGCCCGGCGTGAGCAGGAGGGTCAGCGGACGCGCGGCGATCATCCCGACCACCACGAGGACGGAGGTGAACGCCGCCAAGATGCCGGCGATCGCGCCAGCGGTCCGCCCCGCCTCTTCGTCGTCGGTGTCGACGAGTCGCGAGTAGACCGGGATCATCGATGCCGACAGCACGCCCTCGCCGAGCAGGTTCTGCATCAGGTTGGGGATGCGCAACGCGGCGCGGAACGCGTCAGCCGACACGCCGAGACCCAGTGCACCCGCGGTGACGACCTCGCGGACGAGGCCGGAGAGGCGGGACAGGAGGATCCCGGCGCCGACCGACGACGCTCCGCTGCGTGCGTCGGCGCTGTCCGCTGCGGCCGGCGTCGGTGCGTCGGTCATGCGCCGGTCGCCTGCGAGCCCGGGTCGTCCGTCTCCTCGAGTGCTTGGCGGAGGGCCTCCATCTCGGTGACGAGGTCGTCGACGTCGTCGTCGACCGAACGGAGGCCTTCGGCGTCGTCGAGACGGACCGAGAGTTCGATGGCTCGGGCGACGGACTCGTCGAGGCGGGCGTCGATCACCCGGAGCTGGGCGCGGGCATCGGCGATCAGGCCGTCGAGCCGGGCTGCGGTGTCGATCTGGGCCTGGAGCGCCTCGGCCGTTCGTTCGAGCTTCGAGCCGGCGGCCCACCCCTGGTCGGCGTCGCGTTCGACGGCGGCCAACTCGCTGGCGGCAGCGTCGGCGTCGACGGCGTTGCGGGCGGCGGTGAGCTGGGTCCCTCGCTGGGCGATGCGTTGCACCTCGTGGATGCCGTCGTCGATCCGCAGCCCGATCGACTCGAGGCGGTCGCGGATCGGCCCCGCCTCGGTGGTGGCGACGGCCTGGTCGAAGCGGACCTGTGCCTTGAGGGCCTCGACCACGGAGCTGCGCCACGGTTCCGGGACGTCGAAGGGGTCGACGCGAGCACGGGGGGTGTTCTTGGGGACCGAGGTCAGGACGCGGGCGGCCCACGCCGCAACGCCGACCGCCGGGGCCACCAGGAGCGGGAGCCCGGTGACGATCGCCAGGCTCGCTCCGGCGCCGGCCAGCAGGATGCTGCTCGGCGCCGTCATCGCCCGGGCGACGGGTGGGGTGAGGAAGCGGTCCCGGAAGGACAGTTGGGACATCGGGGCGAGGCTACGCGACCACCCCCTAGAAGTTGCTCACCACCGCAGTGAAGACCTTGGTGATCGACCGGGGATCGCTGGCGTCGTAGACCGCGCCGTTCGACGCCTCGGCGATGCGCCGCAGCGTGCCCAGGTCGGCGTCACCGCCGTAGGCGATGGGGAACACCCGGACCGGCTTGCTGGTGGCGCCCTCGGATCCGGCGGTGAGGCTCTCGAGCAACGCGTCGAGCTGGCTGGCGTCGTCACCGCTGTTCCCGTCGTCGTTCTGTCCGTCGGTCAGGAGCACGAGCGCGTTGATCCGGGCGGGGTCGTAGGTGGCGTCGAGTTCGTCGTAGGTCGCCTGGGTCACGTCGTAGAGCGGGGTGCCGTTCAGCGGGACCAGATCCCGGATCCGGTTCGCCAGGTTCTCGCGGACGTCGCCCACACGACTCGGTGGGACGAGGTCGACGAAGTTGGCGCCGTCGGCGTCGAGGTCGCTGGTGAAGATGCGCAGCCCGACGTCGTCGTCGTCCTTGAACTCGTCGAGTGCGTCGACCGCGGCCCGCTTCGCGAGGTCGAGCTTCGTCTCGCCGGTGTCGCTGTCGGCGACGTCGCCCATCGAGCCGGACACGTCGATGACCAGCGTGACCCGGGCGCTCTTGCGTTGCGTGTCCCAGGCGTCGAGGATCGAGACGGTGACCGCGGGTGGGGGGACGTCGAGCAGCGTCTGGGGCTGGCTGGCATCGAGGCCGTTGGAGGCATCGATCGGTGCGCCGACGGCGACGTCGGGGTTGCCGGGCCGGAAGCCGAACTCGAGCACCTTCTCCTGGTTCTGCGGGAGCTGCACGTACTCGACGAACTTGGCGGCGGCGGCCTTCTCCTCGTCCGACACCCACTCGGCGTCGAGGATGATCATCGGATTGTCGGAGTAGAGGGTGCCTTCCTCGGGGTAGATGGCGACGAGCGGAACCCGCGGCTCTCGCGGCTCCTCACCCTGGGACAGGACGCCGTCGGGGTTCCCGGTGTTGTAGTCGACGACCGACTTCTCCTCGACGGCGGCGGCCGAGACGTAGGCATAGGGGTTGCCGCGCTGATCGGCGCGGTACCAGTTGTTCATGAAGGTGAGGGTCGTGTCGCCGTAGTGGACGACGGCGGATTCGACGTCGGCCCCGTACTGGATCACCTCGGGCTTGGCGAGGTCCTCGGCCGACAGCGACGTGGTCGTCCCCGCGGCGGCATACGTCTGGGCGATGAGCGCCGACAAGCCCGACGTCGAGAAGTTGGGGTTGGTCTTGCCGAGCCGGAACGCACCCCACTCCGGGTGACCGAAGTCGGCCCATCCCTGTGTCGAGCGAGCCAACTCCAAGACGTCGCCCCAGCCGAGGGCCTCGTCGGGCCACCCCAGCGCCTCGGCCATCGGACGGGGCATGGCGATCACGAGCGGGGTGAGCATGAACGGCGTGGCGTCGGTGGCGATGGGGTCGCGTCCGCTGGTCTCGTAGCGTTGGTTGAGGACGGAGCCCCAGGCGCTCGAGGCCGGTGACCAGATCACCGGCCGTGGCCCCTCGGTGGCCTCGTCCCACCCCTCGTCGAGGAGCTGCGCGGCACCACCCGAGGCCTTCGACTGGACGATGGGCGCGATGCACTCGCCGTCGTCCGTCTCGGCCAGATCGGAGTCGAGGAAGTCGGCTGCCAGTTGCGAGAGCAGTTCGATCTTCTCGGACGAGACGGCGACGTCGACCACCAGGCAGTCGCCGGGATCGATGATCGGGTTGCCGTTCTCGTCGAGCCCCAACCCGCTGTCGCTGCTCGAGCACGCCGCAGCGGCCAGAGCGATCGCAAGGATGATGCTGGTGCGTCGGAACACGGTGGTTCTCCTCATCGGTTCTCGTTCCAGAAGGTACGCAGTGCAGCGAGGACGCCGCCTGCGGGGAGCCCGTCGGGACCACTGGCAGCACGGTCCCACCCGGCCTCGGACAGGGCGTCTTGCAGTGCACGCCGGGTGCTGTCGGCGAGCGAGCGTCCGGAGCGGACCAGCGCCACGACGTCGACGCGGACCGCGGGGTCGACGTCGATGGTGGGCGTGATCGTGCCGAAGTTGGTGGCCAGGTCGGTCGTGTCGGCAGCGACGACCCCGGCGGCGGTGATCCGTCCAGGACCCTGGGTGCGCATGGTGGTGATCGGATCGTCCTGTTGTCCGGATGCCAGTCGGCTCGCCAGGGAGTTGAACACCCCGTCGAAGTCGTTGGCCGCGAACGCGCTCGTCCCGAGCAGGTTCGCGGCTTGCGCAGCAGCCACGGTGAGCCCGGTCGCCGAGTCGATCGGCGGGGCAGCGACCCGGACCCGGTCACCGTCGGCGAGCGACGTGCCGTCCGCTTCGGCCAGGCAGGACCAGTCGATCGACCGTCCGCAGGCGGCGGTGAGCTGCTCGGCCCGAGACGTCCACACGGCGAGGACGACCGGTGAGCTGGCCAGGGGAGTGCCGTCGATCTCGAAGGCCGCCTCGAGGCCGAGTCTCGCCCGCTCGTCGATCACCAGTCGCGCCCAGCCAGCGGGCACGATCCAGACGTCGCCGTCGAGCGCGGCAGCATCGGCCATCAGCGCGTCGGCCGTGGTGCCCGCACTCTCGACTCGTCCACCGCCAGCCGCTGCGCAGACCGCACGGAGTTCGGTCGGGCACACGAGGCCATCGGCGGCGGCGGCGACCGATCCGCCGTCCCCGCCGTCGAAGGTGCCCCGGACCGCCAGGGCCGCCACGACCATCACCACTGCCCCGAGCAGGGCGCCCACGCGCTTCATCGTGGTGACGACGCTAGTGCTCAGGACGAGGCCGGCTGGTCGGCGTCGGCGGTCTCGGGTGACGCGAACGGCGGGATGTCGCTCGCCTCGAGGGTCGTCAGCTCGACGTCGGTGGGATCCGCGATGTCGACGATGCGCGAGGCCTGTCGTGCGACCGCGGCCTCGAAGATGTTGCGGGCCACGCGCCCGTTGCCGAACCCCTTGTCCCGCTCGACCGCGTCGAGATGCGCGCGCACCGCCCCGAGGGCGTCGTCGTCGGGCCGGTAGCCGCCCTTGTCGCAACGCATCTGGAAGATGGCGATGAGCTCGTCGCTCGAGTAATCGGGAAAGTGGATGGTCTTGGGGAAACGAGAGCGGAGTCCTGGGTTCGCCGACACGAGCTGTTCCATCTCGTCGGGGTACCCGGCCATGATCACGACGATGCGGTCCCGACGGTCCTCGACGAGCTTCACGATCGTGTCGATCGCCTCGCGACCGAAGTCGGACTCGCTGCCCCGAACGAGGGAGTACGCCTCGTCGATCAGGAGCACCCCTTCGTCCGCTTCGTCGAACGCTGCGACCACCTTGGGCGCGGTCTGGCCGACGAACCCGGCGACGAGTCCCGATCGATCGACCTCCACCAGGTGGCCCTCGGCGACCACGCCGAGGGACCGGTAGATCTCGGCCAGGAGGCGAGCGACCGTGGTCTTGCCGGTGCCCGGGTTCCCGGAGAACACCAGGTGGCGTGACTGGTCGAGAACCGGGAGTCCTCGCTCGGCGCGCAGCAGCTGCACCCGGGTGAGGTCGGCCACCAACTTGACCTCGGCCTTGACCCCGTCGAGCCCGATGAGCGAGTCGAGTTCGGCCAGTACCTCGTCGACGGGGCGAGCCGCCGGTCGTTCGTCCTCGCCACTGGCCGCGGCAGCGGGCGGGGACCCGGCATCGTGGGCGACCTGTTGACGGTCGACGCCCTTGGCCT
>JBFIHN010000113.1:0-9123 GCA_041601775.1 Acidimicrobiales bacterium | reverse complement strand
GAGGATGGGTCGGGCCAGGTCGCCGGGCACCGACGACAGGAGTCGATCGACGCCGACCCCCTCGGTCGCCCGGGCCGACAGCCCGATCGCCGCCGGCAGGATGATCATCAACAGCACGGGCACGGCGAGCATCGGGATGACCACCGACTTGGAGCGGCGCACGGCGCGCAGGTCCTTGGCGACGACGCTGCGGACCGCGATCCAGTCGGTGGTCATGCGCCGGCCTGCTCGGTCGCCCGACGCGCCTCGATCTCGAAGTAGACGTCCTCGAGGGTGGGGGGTCGGGGTACGGCGGCGTACACGTCGATGCCGGCGCCGACGAGGGCGCGCACCACGGCTGGGACGACGTCCCGGTCGACCACCCGCACGGTGGCGCCCTGGTCGTTCGCGTGCGCGGCGTGCACCCCGACCACGGCGGTGGCCGCGGCCAGTGCGGCGGCCGACGCCGTTCCCCCCAGGTCGAGGTCGCAGTCGAGGCCGTCCCACAGCCCGGCGGCCAGGTCCACGGGTCGGCCGAAGGCCACGAGGGTCCCGCGGTCGAGCACGGCCATGCGGTCGGCGAGCCGGCCCGCCTCGCCGAGGAAGTGGGTGGCCAACACGATCGTGCGGCCGTGATCGGAGGCGAGCGATCCGATCAGCTCCACGACGTCGCGGGTGGCCGACGGATCGAGGCCCGACGTGGGTTCGTCGAGGAACAGCACGTCCGGGTCGTGGAGGAGCGCGCGGGCGAGCCCCAGGCGCTTGCGCTGCCCGGTCGAGGCGCCCCGCACGAGCTGGTCGGCCCGTTCGGCCATCCCGAACCGCTCGAGCAGTTCGTCGATCCGGGACTCGGTCGCCGGTCCGACCAGTCGTCGCACCATGGCGGCGTAGCGGAGGTTCTCGCGGGCGGTCAGGCGGTCGTCGAGGCCGGCGTGCTCGGTGAGGACCCCGGTGCGCGTGCGGAGTTCGTCGCCCTGGGTCGTCGGGTCGAGGCCCAGGACACTCGCCGACCCTGCGTCGGGGGTGAGCACACCGTTCAACAACCGCACGGTCGTCGTCTTGCCCGCCCCGTTCGGTCCGAGCAGGGCCAGGACCTCGCCGGGGGCGACGTCGATCGTCAGCGAGTCGAGGCCGACACCGCCGGGGAACCGCCGACACAGGCCCTCGGTGAAGATCCCGCGGTCGCGGGTGCTCTCGCGCACGGCACCAGTGTGCCGCGCCCAACATCTGCGCTCGGCGGCGGGTTCGTGCTCAACTGTGCGCGTCCGTCCCGGGGAACCCACTGGAGAGCCCGTTTGAACCTCGCCGCCATCTGCGCCGACCATTCCGACGACGCCGTCGCCCTGATCTCTCGGGGCCGCACCACGACCTATGGCGAGCTGCGCGATCAGGTCGGACGCCTGCGCGGCGGCCTGGTCGCCCACGGCGTCGAACCCGGCGACCACGTGGCGATCATCGCGGCCAACAACTGGTACTTCGTGGCCAGCTATCTGGCCGTGCTCGGCGTCGGCGCGGTCGCCGTGCCCCTCAACCCTTCGAGCCCGGGACCCGAACTCGTCCAGGAACTGGCGGGTATCGAGGCATCGGCGGTCATCGTCGGCCCCACCGGGCGCCGATCCTTCGCCGGTATCGATCGGGAGCAGATCCCGTCGTTGCGGCTGGTGATCCGTGCCTCCGGCACCGACACCGACGTCGTCGGATCGGTCGATCTCGACGAACTCCTCGAGTCGGCGCCGGCGCCGATCGTCGACCGCGACCCCGACGATCTCGCGGTGCTCATGTTCACGAGCGGCACGGCCGGCTTCCCCAAGGCCGCGATGCTCAGCCACGGCAACCTGCTCGCCAACCTCGAGCAGATGCAGGCGCAGCCGTACCGCTCCCAGACCGCAGACGACGTCGCGCTGGGCGTGCTCCCGTTCTTCCACATCTTCGGGCTCAATGTCGTGCTCGGACTCGCCCTGCACTCCGGCGGTTCGATCCTCACGATCGAACGGTTCGATCCCGAGTCCGCCCTCGACGCGATCGCGAAGCACGGCGTGACCCTCATCGCCGGCGCACCGGCCATGTGGTCGGGGTGGGCGCACCTGCCCGGGGCCGCGGCCGACGCGTTCGCGACGGTCCGCATCGCCGGGTCGGGCGCCGCACGTCTCGACGAGTCGGTCCGGAACACGATGCGTGATCGTTTCGGCGTCGAGATCTCGGAGGGCTACGGCCTCACCGAGGCATCACCGGTGGTCACCAGCTCGGCCGGCATCCCGGCTCCTCCCGGGAGCATCGGCGCACCGCTGCCCGGTGTCCGTCTCCGACTCATCGACGCCGATGGCCAGGACGTGCTCGTGGGCGACGCCGGCGAGATCCGCGTCCATGGTCCGAACGTCTTCCAGGGCTACTGGGGGGACCCCGACGCCACCGCCAACGCGCTGACCGACGACGGCTGGCTCAAGACCGGCGACCTCGCCGTCGTCGACGACTCCGGCTTCTTGTTCCTGGTCGACCGGATGAAGGACCTGATCATCGTCTCCGGGTTCAACGTCTACCCCGGCGAGGTCGAGTCGGTCCTGGCCGAGCACCCCGGCATCACCCAGGCGGCCGTGGTCGGCGTGCAGCATCCGCACTCCGGCGAGGCGGTCAAGGCCTTCGTCGTGGTCGAGGACGGGGCCGCCGTCGAGGAGGACGACGTCATTGCGTTCTGCGAGCAGCGGCTGGCCCGGTACAAGTGTCCGCAGAAGATCATCTTCGTCGAAGAGATCCCGCAGGGCCTCGGCGGAAAGGTGCTCAAGCGGGAGCTCCGCTCGGCCCGCTGACCCGGGACGCGCCCTTTGTGACCGATCGCGCGAGCGCCGGTAGCCTCATCGTCGATGACCGACGGTGCGGACAAGGATCCGGGGAAGCGGATCCCCGATGCCACGGTCGCCCGACTGCCGATCTACCTGCGGAGCCTGCTCGAACTGTCGTCCGACACGCTCACGGTCAGCTCCGAGCAGCTGGCCGATTCGGCTGGCGTCAACGCGGCGAAGGTGCGCAAGGACCTCTCCTACCTGGGCAGCTACGGCACCCGCGGCGTGGGCTACGACGTCGAGTACCTGCAGAAGCACATGCGTCGTGCGCTCGGGCTCACCCACGACTGGCCGGTCGTCATCGTGGGGATCGGCAACCTCGGAGCAGCGCTCGCCAACTACGGCGGCTTCGGTGACCGTGGCTACCCGGTCGCCGCGTTGGTCGACGCCGACCCGGCTGTCGTGGGAACCGAGTACGGCGGCCTGGTCGTCCAGTCGGCCGACTCCCTCGGCGAGGTCGTGCGCGAACACCAGATCGGCATCGGTGTCATCACCACCCCGGCGTCGGCCGCCCAGGTGGTCGCCGATGCCCTGATCGCGGCCGGGGTGACGTCGATCCTCAACTTCGCCCCGACGGTCGTCAACGTCCCCGACGGTGTGTCCCTGCGCAAGGTCGACCTCGCCGTCGAGATGCAGATCCTCTCGTTCTACCAACAGCGCCGCGAGGGCTGACCGCTCAGCAGCTCGCGGTCACGTAGCAGGCGAGGGGCGGCTCGGCCGGCACCCGCCCGGTCAGCAGATGGGGGCCCACGTTCAGCCCGATCCGCAGCTCCCGCGTGACGAAGTCGACCGGGCTGACGCCGGGCATCGTGCCGGGAAGGCACGGCTGGGGGACCGTGACCCGGTCCAGGTCGGCCGGCTCGCCGGGGTGGGTGAAGGCGTCGAGTGCGACGGCGTAGGCAGTGGGCGACGCGATGATCGTCAGGTGCTCCGACACGTCGGCGGCACACAGGTCGCCGATGGCGACGTTGGTCACGTTCGGTCCCTCGGGGAGCACCGAGAGCGAACCGTCGTGGTTGGGGGTGACCACCTCGTCGAAGCGCGAGTAGATGACGGTGTATGCGATGTCGTCGAAGGTCTGCTGGCCCGAGTTGAGGGCGGCCATGAAGTCCGACCCGACCGACTGCTGCCAGGCGGCGGGGACGCACGAGCCGATGAGGCACGGGCCGTTCGACACGATCGTGCCCTTGTTGTTGAGGGGGGCGAGGCCGACGAGCGAGGAGACCATCGGCCGGATGTCGGGCCAGAAGCGCAGCGCCCAGCGCGGCAGGGTCGAGGCGCCCTGGCTCCAACCGAACAAGATGACCTCGTGGCCGGTGGCGGCATGGATCGTGCGCACCGCGTCGACCACGTACTCGGCGGCCACCTGGATGTCGCCGTCGGTGTGGTTCGGCAACTGGACGGTGCAGTGGGGGATGCCCTCGGTGGTGAGGGCCTTGGCGTAGTTCCACGAGAACGCCTCGTCCGGGTCGACCGTGGTCCCGGGGATCATCAGCACGACGTCCCGGTCGACGTCGGCCAGCGCGGCCGGGCACCGCAACGACGCGTCGAGGTCGGCCCGCGGCACCTGCAGAGCGGGACTCGGCGCGTCGACGGGCGCGTAGTCCCTCTGGGGGTCCGGCTGGGAGTCCGGCGGGGAGTCGGCCCGGGCGATCCCGGTGCCGACGGTCAACAGTGCGAGGACGAGAGCGGCGACGAGCGAGCGGCGGTGCATGGTGGCCCCCTTCGACGCCGGGGTCCGGCGTCCCTCCCCGCCCTAGCCTGCGGTGCATGCCCGTCGACGGTCCGCAGTATCCGGTGAACCTGGTGCTGCGTGGACGGTCGGTGCTCGTGGTCGGCGGCGGGACCGTCGCCGCCGGCAAGGTCGAGGGGCTGCTCGTCGGTGGGGCCGACACGGTGACCGTCGTGGCGCCCACGATCGTCGAAGAGATCCGGGCCATGCCGGTGGCGATCGAGGAGCGTCGGTATGTCTCGCCGGAGGCCGCCGACCACCGTCTGGTGGTCACCGCAACCGACGACCCCGCGGTGAACCGGGCGGTGTTCGCCGACGCCGACGCCGCCGGGGTGTGGGTCAACTCGGCCGACGACCCCGCCAACTGCACCTTCACGTTGCCGGCGCGGGTGCGGCGCGGACCGATCCTGATCACGATCGCCACCGGTGGACACAGCCCCGCGCTGGCCACCTGGCTGCGTCGTCGATTCGAAGCCGAGTTCGGTCCCGAATACGATGGACTGCTGGAGATCCTCTCGGCTGAGAGGGAACGAATCAAGGCCGATGGGCGTTCCACTGAAGGACTGCCATGGCAGGAAGCACTCGATTCCGGGATGCTCGACCTGCTGCGAAGCAACCGCACCGCTGAAGCACTGGATCTGCTGAGAACATGCCTGTCGTCGTCATCGGCCTGAACCACCGGACCGCACCTCTCGCGGTCCGCGAGGCGATGACCGTCGGCCCCGACGCGGTGGCCAAGACGTTGCATGGCCTGATGACGCGTGAGCACCTCTCCGAAGCGGTCGTCCTGTCGACCTGCAACCGGACCGAGATCTACGCCGTCGCCGAGAAGTTCCACGGCGGCTACGCCGACATCCGCACCGTGCTGGGTGAGGTCGCCTTCCTCGATCCCGAGGACTTCACCGACCACCTCTACGTCCATCACGACTCGGCCGCGGCGGCCCACCTCTTCGAGGTCGTGTCCGGGCTCGACTCCGCCGTTCTCGGCGAGCACGAGATCCAGGGCCAGGTGAAGACGGCGTGGGAGACCTGCCGCGAGGCCAACGCCGTCGGACCGACGCTCAACCTGCTGTTCCGTCATGCACTCGAGGCCGGCAAGCGGGTCCGCAACGAGACCGGCATCGGGCAGGGCACCGCGTCGGTGTCCTATGCCGCCGTCGCCCTCGCGGCCGAACACCTGGCAGCGCAGGGCCGCGACGGTCTGCGTGGCGCCCGAGCCATGGTGCTGGGCGTGGGCGACATGGGATCCTCGATGGCGGCGTCACTCGCCGACGCCGACGTGGCCGACCTGGTGATCGCCAACCGCACCTTCGACCGGGCCAAGGCCGTGGCCAAGCAGCTCGACGCACGGTCGGCGCGCTTCGCCGCCGTCCCCGACGAACTCGTCGACGCCGACGTGCTGTTGACCTCCACCGGTGCCGCCTCGGTCCTGCTGACCAGGGACGAAGTCGCCGCTGTCATCGACCGCCGTGACGGCCGACCGCTCCTGCTCGTCGACATCGCCGTGCCCCGCGACATCGAGCCCTCGGTCGCCGACCTGCCCGGCGTCACCGTGCTCGACATGGACGATCTCACCGCGTTCGCCGACGCTGGTCTCGCCGACCGTCGTCGGGAGGTCGATGCGGTCCGCGCCCTGCTCGACGAGGAGCTCGAACGCTTCCAGTCGGCCACTTCGGCCCGCACCGTGGCACCGGTCATCGTCGCTCTCCGCACCGCAGCCGAGCGGGCCCGGCAGGCAGAGCTCGACCGGATCGGCCAGTCGGGGATGGACGAAGCCCAGCTCGCCGCCTTCGACGCCCACAGCAAGAGCCTGGTCGCCAAGATGCTCCATCAGCCGACCGTCGCCCTCCGCGACGCTGCCGGCACCGCGAAGGGCGACCGCCTCATCCAGGCCCTGCGCGAGCTGTTCGACATCGACGCCGGATGAAGTTGCGAGCGGCCACGCGGCAGTCGCCGCTGGCGCTGTGGCAGACCGAGCACGTCAAGACGCTGCTCGAGGCGGCACACCCCGGCCTCGAGATCGAGTTGGTGCCGATGACGTCGGCGCCCGACACCGACCTCACCAAGCCGATCTCCGACATCGGGGGCAAGGGCGCCTTCGCCAAGGAGGTACAGCAGGCCGTGCTCGACGGGCGCGCCGACTTCGCCGTCCACTCGGCCAAGGACCTGCCGTCGACGACGGTGCCCGGTCTCGCGCTCGGCGCGATCCCCGAACGGGGCGACGCACGCGACGTCCTCGTCGGCGCCGCGCTCGTCGACCTGCCCGTCGGCTCGATCGTGGCCACGGGCTCGAACCGGCGCCGTACCCAGCTGCAGGACCTGCGGCCCGATCTCCGGTTCGTCGAGTTGCGCGGCAACGTGCAGCGTCGCGTCGCCCAGGTCGGCATGCCCGCAGTCGGCGGCCAGATCACCGCGATCATCGCCGCCGGCGCCGGACTCCTCCGCCAGGACATGGAGAACCGGATCAGCGACTGGCTCCCGACCTACGTGATGACCCCGCAGGTGGGCCAGGGCGCGCTGGCCATCGAGTGCCGTGCGGACGACGACGCCACGGCCGAGGTCGTGGCCGCGATCGAACACGCCCCGAGCCGGCGCGAGGTCGACGCCGAGCGCTCGTTCCTCGTCGCCCTCGGCGGCGACTGCGACCTCCCCGCCGGTGCCCACGCCACCCTCGAGGACGACGGAACCGTCGCGTTGCGAGCCGTCGTCGCGTCGATGGATGCCAGTCGCGTCACCCGCTGCGTCGTCCGTTCGACCGATCCGTCGGCCGTCGGCCCTTTGGCAGTCGACAAGCTCCCCGTCGCCGACCTCCTCGGCTGACCCCGGGGGACAAGTCCCTTCGCTTCTGGGTGCGCGATCGGTACTCCACGGATCCCGATCGCGCACCCAGAACGAGAACGGGGGCACGGGGAGAGGGGAGCGGGGAGCGGGGTCAGGTGAGGCGGCGGCGGATCTCGACGGCGACCTCGGGGCCGACGAGTGCCTCGATCTCCTCGGACAGCGAGTCGATGACCCGTTCGTCGCCGTCGTAGGCCAACTCGCCTTCCGTGCAACACCAGTGCATCGTGGCCCCGTCCGAACCCCAGTCCGCGCGGGACCACCGACGCAGGGAGGCCCGGTTGCCGTCCTCGTCGACGGACCGGTCGATGCGCAGCGGCAGTTGCCAGCAGACCTCGGGCTTCCAGTCCATCGGGGACTCGCCGGACTCGACGGCAGCGAGGTGGAGTGCGCAACCGGGACCGCCGGCGAACCCGGGCCGGTTGAGGAAGATGCAGGCCCCGTGCCCCTCGGCATCGGTCACCACGCGGGTGTTGGACCGGGTCTCGTCGGAGAACACGCCACCCTCGGCGGCCTCGGCGTGGAACTGGAACCTGGCGGGGTCGAGGGTCGGGGCGAGTGCTGCGGTGAGCATGGCCTCGTCTTCGTCGAGCATCTCGGCGCCGACGGAGCAGCATCCCTGCAGCAGCTCCTCGGCCGGCTCGTCGAGGATGCCGAGACACCCGTCGCCCCACTTGCAGCGCCAGTTGGACGCCAGGAAGTCGACGTCGATCGTCCACCGGGTCCCGTCGACCGGGTCGGTGATCTCCTCCACTACGCCGAACGCTCGTTTCCGTAGATGCCGACGAAGCTGACCATCTCGCCGGGGTAGCCGCCGAGGTTGTGGGTCAGGCCCAGCGAGCGGCCCTGGAGGTCGATCTGACGGTCGCCCGCCTCGCCCCGCAACTGGAGCCAGTGTTCGTAGACCATGCGCAGGCCCGACGCGCCGACGGGGTGGCCGAAGGCCTTGAGGCCGCCGTCGGTGTTCACCGGCAGCGCGCCGTCGAGGTCGAACGTGCCGTCCATGACCGCCTTCCACGCGGTGCCCCGCTCGACGAACCCGAGGTCTTCCATCAGGACCAGCTCGGTCGGCGTGAAGCAGTCGTGGACCGATGCGAGCGCGAGCTGCGACATCGGGTCGGTGACACCGGCCTGGGCGTAGGCGTCGTCGGCGGCCCACTGGCACTCGGGCAACGTGGTGTAGTCGTAGTCGGGGTCGAGCGACCCGGCACCGGTTCCGGCGACGAACGACAACGCCTTGATGAAGAGCGGCTTGTCGGTGTAGCGGTGGGCGTCCTCGGCCCGGCACAGGATCACGGCGGCGGCACCGTCGGCGACGCCGGCGCAGTCGAACACGCTCAGGCCACCGGCCACTGCAGGCATGCCGCAGATCTTGTCGGCCGACATCTCGCGACGGAACTGGGCCAGCGGGTTCTTGACGCCGTTGGCGTGGTTCTTCGACGCGATCTGCGCGCACGCGTAGCGGACCTCGTCCTTGCTGATCCCGTAGCGCTCGGCGTAGGCGGGCATCAGCATCGAGAACATCGCCGCCGCCGTGAGGGTGCGGTTCGTGCCGTCGGTGGGGATCGGGTGGGCGTTGAGGCCGGCGTAGCCGGAGTCCTTCACCTTCTCGGCGCCGAGTGCCATCACCACGTCGTAGGCGCCCGACGCCACGGCGTACGCAGCCTGGCGCATCGCCTCGGAGCCGGTGGCGCAGAAGTTCTCGACCCGGGTCACGGGCTTGCCGTGGATCTTGAG